>JAFTSJ010000036.1 GCA_017467335.1 Alphaproteobacteria bacterium | reverse complement strand
GTTTGGCATAAATATCAAGAACAACCCCTGCCAGACCCCAGTGAGGATGGCACGGATTTTGATGAATTTCCGGATATGACAGGTACCGGATACCCGATTTATATGACATCTCATCCGGACGTTGCGTTTAAAACCTATGTTGAAGGTGTTTCTTCTCGTGTGTGTAAAAATGTGGTCAATATGAACTTAAACGGTATTGTTAAAGGGATTCAATTTGTGCAAGTTGCCCAAGGAGAGGGGGATTTAGTCAAATATACCGGTGATGCGTTCATCTGCGGGGAAGATGAAACGGATAATACCATCGTTTTTACATCGTTTTTAGATTCGGAAAATAATGAAGTAGGAACCGGACAAAGCGGTGACCCATGCGTTGAAGATATGGATTGTAGTAGCCCTTGTGGAAACGCCACCTGTGATACGGATAAAATGATTTGTAAAAACAGCTGTACAGGTACATCAACACCTTATTGTTACAGTGATGGTGGTGAAACAATGTGCGTTTCATGTTTAACCAATAAGGATTGTCAACACTTAGGCAAAGGATATATTTGTTATGAATCATTCACAAATGCTGAAACAGGCGTAACAGACCGTTTTACTTGTCAAAAATTCCAAAAAACATGTGCCGAAGATGAATTTCGAACACAAAATGGTGCTTGTGTTAAATGTGATAATGCCCACAATTATATCGTTTTACAAAATGGCGAACCATATCCCGAATCAAGTGATGAAACAGATGGTTTTGGTATGTGCAATCGATGTACACAAAACGGACAAACCCGTTGGTCTGGTAGTTTAAGTGGGGCAGAAAATGAAGGAAAAGCTTATTGTTCGTATATGTGTACAGAAGGATATTCATACCAATCCAAATCCGGACAATGCATTCCTTGTAGTGATGACGCTCACAATTGGATTCCTGACGATATTGCTAAAAGACAATGTACGGCTTGTGAAGGACATGAATGGTATAATGTTTATCTAGGAAGTGCCTATTGTCGCAAAAAATTAGAATGTACGGAAGACCAATATATTGCTCTCGATTTTAATAATAAACGGCTATACTGTGCCAATTGTGGGGATAGTCGAAATGACCATGTTCTTGTCAAATGGGAAACACGTTCATCAATAGATGGCATAGATACCGTTGTTCAAGACGCATGCAACAATTGTCCCAAAACAAAAGACAAAGCCCGTTGGTATAGTGAAGATAATACTTTTCAAAGTAACGATTGGGGATGGAGAAGATATTGTTATCCTGTTTGTGAGCAACCAGAAACAGGTAGTGTCGCTGATACAATTTGTGTAACCAATCCAACAGATGAACGCTGCACACGAAAATGGCAGAATGTCTGGGGTAATTGTTATGATTGTGATGTCACATCAGGTGACACTAAAATCGGTAAAAATGCAACATTAAAGGCACTTTGTGAAGCCTGTGGACGAGAAGCTAAAGACGGTTATTGCAAACCCAAAGGAAGCATGTGTGATGTTGGTACATTTTTGGGAAAAGACGGTATTTGTCATGATTGCAGTAAAACCGTTTCAAAAATAGGGGTTCCCATCACATCGGAAGAAGAATCCGGTTGTATTACTAATTGTAAAAAAATATCAGCAACTGATACAACGTTTAACAAAGAGGGTACGATAGAAGAACGCAGAACTTATACACGCGGTAATGTCATGTATTGTGCCCCCAAATGTGCAGATAATTATATCAATAATGATTCGGGAACATGTGTATCGTGTGGGGATAGTAAGTCAACGGATGCTTTTTATGTAGCAATCGCTTCTGAGTGTGCTGAACGTTGTCAATACCGTGCTTTATATGCAGCACATCGTGGAACTTCTTGTGGATTGAAAAAATGTCCTGATACCAATACGGATAAATACTATAAAAATGAATATGGCTCCTGTGTTTTATGTTCACGTAATTATAATGGGACAGGTGATGTTCAATTGAATGCCGATACTTCTTTTCTTGATTTGTGCCAATCGTGTGGCAACCGTATGCTTATGATTGGTTCATATGCACACCACTTAAATTGTTTTGCAGTAGCATTCAATGATGATGGTACACCTAAAAGTGGTATTTGTAATCATGTCGGTAACGAATATTATAATACAGCCAATTTAAATACTTCATTAAAAACAAAAGCCGATTATTATGTGAGTGGAGAATATTTAAAAGATACAAATAGTATTAAATATTTTCGAGATAATGATGGATATTGTCGTTCCTGCAATACGGCTGGTAGTTATGGAGCAACACAAGAACAATGTGACTTATGTGGCAACAGACGTTGGCAGGATAAAACTTGTTCCAAAGGCTTATGCGAGGAAGGAAAACACTTTTTGAATACATCAAAAGCCTGCGTTGATTGTACGAGTGAAAAAGTCAAAATCAATCTGGGTATTGAAAATATGTGTTCACGATGTGAAAACAGACGTGTTTTAAATACAGGAGAAACATCTAATTCAATATCGTATGGCTTGTGTGTATCGGTTTGTGCCGGTGATCAATGGCAAGATATTAACGGTAATTGTTTATCATGCAGTGAAGGGGGGAATCGTTCTATCGGTTTGGATTCGCAATCGGTTAGTTTATGTAATGCTTGTGAAGGACGAACAGCCGAAGTAACCGCTGAAGATGGAGAAGGAAACCCAACCGCCTATCAATGTGTTCTTGAATAAGTTGAATTAACCGTCTTATAACAGCAGATAATATATGTTATATCTGCTGTTATTTTTTATATTCAAGATGAAATCTCATTGAAAGGTCTTTGAAAAAATATTATAAAATAAATGAACAAAGAAAGATGTTGTTTCGTTTCTATATAACGGAAGGAGGAAAAAACAATGTCTGATATTTCCACATTACTCAAAGAAGCGAAACCGCTTTATTTTAAACGCAAAAGACAACGAAAGCAAATCAAAACAGTTGTTGGTTTTATCGGTTGTTTGGTGTTAGGGCTTGTGTTAATAGGGAAACCATATCAAGTCAGTCATTCCGTGTCAAATTTAGACGGGTTATATTCTTTTTTGTATGATGATGTGTCTTATCAACAATTGTTTACGGAAGTTGATACGGTTTTAGTCGATGAATTTGGGTCAGATGAACAATTATGGGAACAGGTTATTTAATGCAAACACTTATTTCTGAAAATCGTTCTCGTATTCGGGCTATTATTCGTAAGATGACCGGGTCTTATAATGAAGATATTGAACAGGAAGTTTATTTAAAAACATGGGAGAAACAGGCACAATATCAAGAAAGGGGGAATTTTAAGGCGTGGATTACAACTTTAACAACCAATCTTTGTCGGGATTATTTTCGTACGAAAGCATATAAAACACAAATGCAAAACGTATCATCACAGGAAGTCGCAGAACTTGTTGATGAAGATAAATCTCAGGAAATGATTGTTGATATGAAGAAACGACAAAAAATTATTTTAAAAGCCGTTGATTCATTACCTGCGAAAATGCGTGACGTTATTATTTTTTATGAATTTGAAGAAATGAGTTATGAAGAAATAGCAACACGTTTAAAAATATCGGTCGGAACGGTTAAATCACGTTTATTTACGGCTCGGAATATATTAAGTGAAAAATTATCTTTTTTGAAAGGAGAATAACATGAAAAAAATATTAGGATTATCTTTGGGACTGATTATGTTGTCATCGGTTGCTATGGCAGAAGGTGAACCGGTTAAAGAAGCTGTTGTCGAAACACCGGTTGAAGTAACGGCTCAAGTAGCTGATAAACAATTGACGCAGGCTGACAAAGAAGCATTTAAAAAGAAAATGGAAGAACGCAAATTGCAATTTGCAAAACGTTTAAATTTAACACCAGAACAACAAAAGAAAGCCGATGAATTACATCAGAAAAGTAAAGAACAAATGAAGACGATTAAAGATGAAATGAAGGCTTTAAAAGAAAAAGCAGATCAAGTACGTGAACAAAACCGTAAAGATTTTGAAGCATTGTTAACAGATGAACAAAAAGAAACGTTATCTCAAATGCACAAAGAACGGAAAGAACGTATGCAAAAAAAAGGGCCTCGTCATGGTGACAAAAAAGGTCATCCACATCACAAAAAGGGTGGTCATCGTCAACCAAAACAGGATAAATAATCAGATGGTGTCATACAAAAAGAAAGGATTTGATAATCCTTTCTTTTTTTTGTAGAATGATAAAAATTGCTTGCCTCTTTTGAAAAAAAAGCATACCTTTAAAGTATCGGATAAATAATTTATTTCATGATAAGGAGGCAACCATGCCAAAACCTATTCGTCATATCAAAAGAAAAACGGCTCGCATGATTGTTAAACATCGTAAAAGATATCGGGGACGATTAACGGCTGCTCAGGATAAATTACGGCGTAAAAGAATGAGTTTTCTTATTTTAGCATTAGCTGTTGCTCTTTTGATTTTCCCCGGTTTTATGTTTTTGCGTTATAAATTAACAACACAATCCGTTGATACAGCGGAAATTCGCCAAAATCAGGCGTTGTATTCGGTTGCTGCCATTGTTTATCGACATACACAGGCTTATGCAACGTATTGCCGTAAGAAAGGGTATATCATGCGTCATTATCGACAAACATTTCTTGCCGAAAATAAAGATGTTTTAATGTCGTTGGACGCAACCGTTCGTAAAAATGAACAAACATCAGACCGTGTGATACGTCAAATTCATCAGGGATTTTCATCTGTTGTACAAAAATCTATTTCTCGGGAATTTGCTCGTCTTCGCAATCGGGGGATGACAGGTGAAAACGGGCAAGTATTAACATCTGATACGGATATATGTCAATATATTGATGAAAATACATCTGTTTGGTTAAAAACAGAAAAACAAAAAGATATTGAGTCTTTAAATAATCTTGCTAAAACGGTTATCGTAGAATAATTTTCTTTTGTTGTCTTGTTTTAATTAAGATAAATACACATGTTAATCACAAAATAAAGGGAGGTTAAATGTTGTATCGTTTATTGCTTATTATTTGTATTTTGTTTTATCAACATGTTGTTTGGGGAGATGTGTTTTCTCCTGAAAAGCCATATCAGTTGATGGTTTACGGGGATAGTTTAAGTGCCAGTTACCGTGTGCCGAAAAAAGATTCTTTTTCATATCAATTACAACAAGCCCTCATAAAAGGCGGTTATCATCAAGTCAAAGTTGTTTCGTTTTCAAAAAGTGGAGAAACATCATCCGGAGGTTTACGGCGTCAAAAACAGGCTTTGTTGAAAAAACCAAACGGTGTTATATTGGAATTAGGTATCAATGATGTATTAAGAGGAAAAAGTATTTCCTCTATAACGCAAAATCTGTCACAATTGATTGAAAATTTTAAATCACATCATGTTGCGGTTTTATTAGCTGGTATGAAAGCCCCACCAATTACTGAACCGACTTATGCACAACAATTTGAAAAAATGTATATACAGTTGGCTCGCCAATATCATATACCATTATATCCGTTTTTCATGCAGGGATTATTTCAAGCGGCCGGCAATCAATACGAACAGGCAACATCGTATTTATTAGCGGATAAAGTACATCCCAATTCAACAGGGATACAATATATGGTTAATCATATTTTGCCGACCGTTCAATCCTTTTTGAAAAAACAAGGAATCAATCCCATGTAATCATTTGTTTGCTTGGTTATCGGTATAGGCGTCAAAATGGAAAAAAAACAGTTGAAAGTATGAAATAAGTGTGCTATTATTTTATCCGTATTGGTAAATCTTATCTGAAAAAGGAGACCTTTTTATGAAAAAAATTGCTCTGTTAACAGTTGCTTGTTCTGTTATTGCCGGTTGTTCTTATTTGGGTGAACCGGAAGCATATACAATTGTCGAAGAAGAAACAGCTCCGGTTGCTGAACCGGCTGTAGCTGTCGAACCGGCTCCGGTCGTTGAACCGGCTCCTGTCCAACCGACATCCGGTTGCGGTTGTGGTCTAGTTCAACCAAGTACCGGTTCCGGTGCCTGTCAAATCAATCCCGGAATGAAAGGTCCGTTGGTTATTGATATTCCGGCTCAATCTGTTTGCATACAATAAGTATCAAATCAATATTGGCATATGAAATAAACCATCATTTAAAGGTTTTTTTCAGATATCAAGTTAAAACAGTGTTTCATTTTTCTTGTTTTCAGGAAAGGGAACACTGTTTTTTTTATCTTTTTGATTTAAAACAGAGTCAAATGGAAATAAAGTAATAATCAAATACTATTTTTAAGTTTAAATGATAATTTTTAAATAAAAAAAGAACTGTCCATAACGGACAGTTCCAATCATCGTTATTTGTTTACCGCATCGGTGGGATATAAATTTCAGCAAATCGACCCGGCGGAATCAGTCGTGTTGCATAGCGGGGATTAACAAGGTCTATTGAATAACGTTGAATGCCCATTAAACGGACGGCGTCATCAAAGAAATCTTTAGCCGATTTATCGTAACGTGTCGAATTCATAATATACAAAACACATTCCTGCCCGGGGACAACCATACCGCAACGGCGTAATCCTTTTCGTGTCTGAGCAGAAATATCATCATTGTTGATGACACCTTGTAATCCACGAGGTGGTTGTTTCGGTGCACTTGACCCAAAAATTGCATGACCGAAAATCATTCCGAAAATTAACGTTACAACAAACAGTGTGATAATCCCTTTTGTTGTGATGATAAATGGTGGTAATCCATAATCAGACGCAAAATTAGGGATATATTTAAAACGATTGTCTTTTTCCGATATCGGTTGATTGTGTGGGGCAGGTTGTGTTTGTCCCATTGATTGTACGGTGTTCTGTCCCATCGGTTGACCGGATATTTGTTGATGTTGCTGGGTGTTTATTCCGGATGGATTTGACATGGGACGAACCATCGGCCGACCTTGTTGAGGCATATTCGGACGCCCTTGTATCGGCCGTTGATACGGTTGACGATTTCCGCCCATTTGCGGTGGATAAGGATTTTGTTGCGGTCGATTCGGATTCGTCGGATATCTTCCTTGTTGAGGCGGTCTTTGTCCCATCGTTTGCTGGGGTTGATGAGCATTGCCCATTGGTGGTACCCCCCGCTGTTGCGGTTGTCTTGGTTGATGATTACCTGTTGTTTGAACACCGGCTTGTTGTGGATTTTTGATTTGTTGATTCATTTCCTTTCAACCTCACATTTATTTCTTTTCTTGAACCAAACGGATAAGTTTTAATTTCATAACTGCCAAAATTTCAGAACCGATACCGTTTTGATTAGAAATTCCGACAATTGCTAATTCATCATCGATGGTTGCACTTGTTTTAAACGTTGATAATTCGCCTTGAGCTGTATCTAATGTAATTTGTATATCGACCGTGTTATCTTTGCCAACATTCGGATACAACAACAAGGACAATTGATTTTGTATATAAGGTGTTGTTGCACATTTGCCAATATCAAATCTCATTTTCCAGCCGTTCGGAACGACAGACATTCCATGACTTAATGGTGATACTTGATAGTATTGTTGAATTGTTTCCATAAAATTCTTGGAATTTTTTTGGTGATTCATGGATAGCAATTTACCGGCTAAACCGCTGTTTGTAGAATGGATTTTTTCAACACCGAACGCATTGACAACTGTTCCCCAATTTGAATCATTTTGAGTCGGTGTAACCGAATAAACCTGTGTATCAGCAACTAAAAATTCACCGGTTTTCATGATGTGGTCAATCAATTTTCGAACACTTTTTTCTTCATCTTTTGTTAATGTCAAAGACAATACGTTGGTATTCCAGTTAGGGGTAATATTTTCAATGCCTGCTCCTCTTAACGCATCCAAAATACCTAAAACCAATGTACGACTGTTTGGCATTTTTAATTCAAAACGAGCCCGCCGTGTTAAATAAAGACGTTTTTGTTGGGCATCGTATTGATAATATGTTTCGCCGGCGTTAGATAATTCGTTAATGACAAGCGATAATTCCCCGTAAATATCTTTGGCACTTAATGCGATATAGGTGTCATCTTCCGTGAAAACTTCAATACCGGCTTCTTCAACCAATATTTGTAGAGCTTGGTCAACCGGTGTATCTTCAAAAGAAAATCCATTTACTTCATACCGAGGTAAATTATCAGCAACATCAATTTGCTTTAATTTAAAATCATCGGCATTTAATTTGATTGTGGAGATAATTTCTTGGTCTTCAATAAGACTGGTTCGACATCTGAACGGTGTTTCCAAGTTGATAGAGGAAACAGATGATTGTTGTACAGGAGCAAGTGCCTGAGAGGGATAAATATTAAAAACCTGACTGTATGCAGGTAAGACGTGAAGTGCCGTTGCAACGGTTATCATCGGAATAATGTATGTTAACTTTTTCATTTTTATATCCTTTTCTTTCATTTGTCAGACACATTTATTAACTTTTTATACACATACACCATTTTATTGGTCTTGTGAAGTCTTTTTTTATTTGAATTATACTTTATTCGCATCATCAAACGGGTCATCAATCATTTCAAATCCATCCGGTGCAGGACCAAGATATTCTTTACGGGTACTGGTATCTAACATGCCTAACATACGGCGAGCCTCATCCGAATCAATATCTTCTTTAATCAAATTCGTTATTTCTCCCGGTAGATTGTCATAGGCTGTTTCTAAATCCTTTTCAAGAGCAACCAAGCTGTTTTGTAATGTTTGAAGTCCGTTCAATCGAGTGGCTTCAATTGCCGGATAGTAAGCCGGCGAGGCTAATACTTCTTTAATATTCTTTCGAGCTTGTTCCATTGCATCGACAAGGAAACCGTAGTGTTTGTATTTATAAATTTCAATATTTCCTAATCCGATACACCGTGCTTCTATCCATGCGTGAACACCATTGACAAAATCAAGTTGTTTAAATGCTTTTTTAGCTAAAAATTGTTCATTTGTTTCCGGTTTTTGTGGTTGATATTGAGGGGCTTTAACAATCCTTTCATCTTGGGGGCGTTGGTTGTTAAGGGTTTGAACTTTATTAACAAAACCAATTGGCGATGTTAAAGATTCCCCTTCCCATGTTGTATTATTGACCGGTTGCGTATATGGTATATTTTCTGTTGGATAGCCGTTTTCATCGTATGGCATATTTTCGGTCGGATAGCTGTTTTCATCATATGGCATATTTTCGGTCGGATAGCTGTTTTCATCATATGGCATATTTTCGGTCGGATAGCCGTTTTCATCGTATGGCATATTCTCGGTTGGATAGCCGTTTTCATCGTATGGCATATTTTCGGTCGGATAGCCGTTTTCATCATATGGCATATTCTCGGTTGGATAGCCGTTTTCATCATATGGCATATTCTCGGTCGGATAGCCGTTTTCATCATATGGCATGTTTTCGGTCGGGTAGCCGTTTTCATCATATGGCATGTTTTCGGTCGGGTAGCTGTTTTCATCGTATGACATATTTTCAGTTGGATAACTGTTTTCGTCATATGGCATGTTTTCTGAGGATTCATTATTCCAATTTTCTTCAGGTACAATTGGATCAATCGGTTCAGCGATTTCTTCTTCAGGTACAATCGATTCAATCGGTTCAACGATTTCTTCTTCAGGCACAATTGATTCAATCGGTTCAACGATTTCTTCTTCAGGTACAATCGATTCAATCGGTTCAACGATTTCTTCCTCAGGTACAATCGATTCAATCGGTTCAACGATTTCTTCCTCAGGTACAATTGATTCAATTGGTTCAATGATTTCTTCCTCAGGTACAATCGATTCAATCGGCTCAACGATTTCTTCCTCAGGTACAATCGATTCAATCGGTTCAACGATTTCTTCTGATGATATTTGAGGTAATGTATCATCTATTTGAGGTGTTCGACCATCTTCATTGATGTCAATCATTTGTATATCCTCAAGATTCGATTGTTCAGACCAATCTTCAATCACATCAATATCCGGTAATTCCGGCTCATGAGAAGATGGTATTATATTTGTTTCTTCACGAGATTCTTCTTGTGTTTCAGGAGATGTACCTAAAGACGGCTGAGATACTTCATCCATCAATGCCTGTTGTTTCATTTTTTCATTAAGTTCATTGATGATTTGTAACCCGTTATCACCAAAAAAATTTAACCAATATTCCAAGGTTGGAATACGTTCGGATAATTCGGCTAAATTCAGCGGTTCTTGTTGTGCTAAATATCCTTGTACTTCCGCCCAAGCAAGGGTTGCTCCGTAATAATGATACACATGGTCAAGGCGTTCTTTTTGGTCCGGTGTCATTGGCGGAACTAAATCATAAATTGTATTCGTCCAATCAGCCCCTAATTCTTCTTCGACAATGGCAGTAAAAGTTGTTAGTGTTTCAGGTTCACCTGTATAAGCATTTAAAGCGTCCATAATACGTTGAATATTTGCCATGTTCATACTCCCACTGATAATTTATTCTTCTGTACTTTCAGTTGTTTTTTTTGATAATAATTCGATCGAGTTCTGTTTTTCGTTAACAAAAGATTTTGGAAAAACAGGCGGTTTCCCAATTGGTGGCATCTTTTTGCTAAAGCCGGATAAAGGTGGAACGCCTTTAAATGATGGTCTGTGAGGCATACCCCCCATCGGTATTCGAGGAGCAAAAGGTTTACTAACAGGAACACGCGGTGTGTTATCTTTCGAATTGTTATTGGTTGTTTTTTCGTCTTCTAAATGATTGTTTTCTGTTGGAATGGGCATATCCGCAATTGTTTTCGTTTCTGCTTTAACCGATTGTATTTCTTGTTTGTTGTCTGGAACGATGTCATCAGATAAATCAATAAAACCGTCTGTGTTAACATCTTGTTTTTCTTCAATAATTTCAATTGTGTTTTCAACGTCTGGCGAAATGGATATATTTAAATCACTTCTCAAAGTTTTATCAATCAGTTGTTTATTTGTATCATCTGAAACAACAACCTCATCTTGTTTCATATTCGTAGAGGTTGCCGAATTTGAAACAGGAACTTCATTAGGAAAAGATAACATTGGTACAATGGTTTCAGAGGATGTATTTTGTTGCTTTTCAACGACAACCGTTCTTGTTTCGGATAGTAATTCTTGTTGTTTCGATAAGGTTTCCGTGAATTTTTCGGTTAATAATGATAAGGCTTCGTTTTGCGAACGTAACATTTGTTCAAAAGCTGTTTGCTGTGCTGATTGAATTTGTGCTAAATCTTGAACTGAAACAGTATTTTTATCCGATTTAGATTTGTTTTTTCCGTCATTTTGAATTTGATTTTTCATTTCTTTTAACGCTTGGGTTAAAATATCCATTTGTTGACGGTTATTTTCTTGAAATGCAGACAATGTTTGTGCCAAAGCATCTATGTACCCCTTATCAAGCCCATGAGAAACAGGGGTATCCGGTGTTGATTGTCCAAACACAAAAGGCATATCATCATCCGGATTGGGTAAGTAACCACTGTTGATATTAACCGAGGTGTTTTCTGCTTCATTACCGTTTTCTTCGGATGATTGACCGCTTTTTTGTTGCAGATAATCTAAATATTGCCGAACGGTCGGTCCACCGACAATATCTTTCATCATCATACGAACTTCATCCGGTGATTCCAGCAACATTTGATTGTATTCTGATACGAAATCAGATCTTAATACACTTAGTTGACGAAATAAATTAACTAATTTTTGTGCATTTAATGCAATCGTATTGTCATGCGTTTTTTTTCTGTGCATAAACGCATTTAAAACTTGATTGGCAGAATCTAATTGTGTGTCAGACATTTATTTTCCTCATTCAATTTTAGGCAAAAGCAATTAAAACAACCCGTTGTAAGTCAGAAAATTTATCTTTTCCGATTGTAAATGTTTCAGCACGCATTGGACTTAATACTTTTATCTGATCAGACCCTTCTTCTATAACAGATACAGGCAATACATCGTTTTCATTTAATTTCATAATAGCAATATCACCTTTTTTCGGTTTTGTGTTCGGTGATACGACAAAAACAGAATCAACAGGGATAATCGGACCTAATACCAACGCTTTAATACGAATGGCATACATATCTTCATCCGTTGAATAAGTTGACGGACACAAAATTGAACCGACCGATTCTTCCCGATTTAAACTGATAACACCGTTTTCTTTCGGGAAACCATAAATCGGAACAGTTGTTTCTTGTGATTCGGCTCCACGTAACATAAACCGACTGACCGGTAAATCGTTGTATCCTCCTTTGCTGGTAAAGATACCGCTTTTACCTTCGGTTTGCTTCAATTCATCTAATGCACCGGACATATCCAGTTCGTATATTTTTAATTGTAAATCACTTTCCGAAAAACCCAAAGCATGAGCAATATCCCGAAATGTTTTTTCATCAACTTCCCGTTGTCCCATTTCAATACGGTGATAAACGGATAATGTCATTTTGGCACCTTTGGCAACGGCTTGAAGTGTTAAACTTTTTTGACCCCGAAGATAACGTAATCCGGCGCCCAGCGTTTTTAACCCACTGCCGGAATTGATTTTACGGCGGCGTTCTTGTTCCCGTTTCCATGCTTTGATGACTTCTGGTTGAGAAGATTTTTCAGATACAAACAACGCTTCCGGCGGACAATCTAAATATTTTGAAATTTTGGTCAGTTGTTCTTCGTCCACCCGCCGATAGCCTTTTTCAATTTTACTGATAGCGGATAAACTTAACCCCAACATGTCAGCCAAACTTTTCATTGTTTTACCACGAACACGGCGAAACATTCTGATTTGATTTGGGAAAATAATTTCTTCCATTTTCTTCTCCTTAAAATAAAAAAGTTTTCTTTACTATACACTTCTTTTTTTTAGATGAAAATAGACAAAATTAAAAAAAATCACTTTTTTTCGATTTTTTGATATAAAAGAACTAAAAAAGACCTCTTTTTTTGAAAAAAGTTATTTCTTTGTAATTACTTTTTTATCTAAAAGAGGGTATTATGTATAGATGTTCCAATTATCCTCGTTTTAAATTCTGATATGGTTCGTCCCATTGTTGCATAAAATCCGTTAAGGCTTTATTGTGTTTTTCCGGTAACATGATTTGAAGTGAAACAAATAAATCTCCTTTATCTTTTACACCTTTCCCTTTTAAACGCAATGTTTTGCCAGAATCGGTATAGGGTGGAATCGTCATCATAACAACTCCATAAGGTGTCGGTACGGGAATTTTACCGCCTAATACGGCTTCTTTGAGTGAAATCGGTACATTAACACGGATGTTGTCACCCTCACGGGTAAACAGATTAGAATTTTGAACTTTAATGGTGATGAGTGCATCGCCGACTTGTCCGTCAAAGCCTGTTTTCCCTTGTTTTTTTAAACGCAATACAGAATCGGTTGTCACACCGGCCGGAATTTTGACTTTTAACCGTTTTCCGGTGTTGACGGTTATTGTTGTTTCGCCACCGGTAATGGCTAAATCAAAAGGAACGGCTAATTCATAGTGCATATCATTATTTTGTTGCTGTTGCCTGAAATGAGAGTCGGTATGCTTGGTATGAGATGAACCCATACCGAATAAATCTGAAAAATCAAAACCTCGTCCAGTACCAAAACCGCTAAAACCACCGCTAAACATAGATGCAAAATCTTCCGGATTAACATGATGGGTTGAATAGCGAGATTGATTGTTACGAAAAGCGTTATCATAGGCTCCGGCGCCGAACGGAGTCGGATTCCCGTTGGCATCAATTTCACCGGCATCAAATTGTTTACGTTTTTGAGGATCGGATAACAATTCGTAAGCTGCCGTAATGGATTTGAATTTTTCAGCAGCTTTTTTATCAGGATTGATATCCGGATGATATGAACGAGCCAGTTTATGATAAGCTTTTTTTATTTCAGTTGCCGTTGCTGTTTTTGATACGCCTAACAACTCATAGGGATTTTGCATTGATTACTCCGTTTATATTATGTACTGGTTATAATATAGTACAAACTTTGCAAAAATCCACGTTTTTTATTTTTTTTATGTATTTATTTATTACCGATAAGTATTATACCTAAATCGATTTCGGATAACCATTTAAGAAATATGATGAAAGAACAATGTGAAAAAAATCATCTTATGTTATTGACGGGAAAATTGTCGGTTACCGTTTCATTTTGTTTTATCTTGATGAAAGTAGTTGCCTTTATTGTAACGGATTCGGTTGCCGTTTTATCCAGTTTGTTCGATTCGGTACAGGATTTATTAACGTCTTTGGTCGCTTTAACGGCAATTAGACAGGCTGTTGTCCCGCCGGATAAAGAACATCGGTTCGGGCATGGAAAAGCACAGGCGATTGGAGCATTGGTACAATCATTTGTTATTTTAGGAGCATCCGTTATTTTATTTAAAGAATCGGTTGTTCGTTTGTTTCGGCAACAACCGATAACAGATACAAGTGACGGTATGTTGTTAATAGGGATAACGGTTATTATTTCCTGTTTATTAGTTTTATTTCAACGCTACGCCATTCAACGGACAAACGCCCTTTCGTTGCGGGCGGATATGTTGCATTACAGCGGTGATATTATTATGAATTTAGGTGTTATTCTTTCTTTGTTTTGTTCTGATATGTTTCAATGGTATTGGTTAGATGGTTTTTTTGGTATTATTGTTGCCGGTGTGTTGTTACGGGGCGTGTGGTATATTGCTCGAGATTCATGTCGTATGCTGATGGATGAAGAAATGCCCTATCGGTTTCGTAAAGACATCAGACAAACAGTTTTATCCTTTAATGAAGTTAAAAAAATGGCTGATTTGCGTACAAGAACATCCGGTTCTTGTATTTTTATTCAGTTTTGTATCCGTTTAGATTCAGACTATTCTTTAAAAAAAGCACATGTTATTACAGAAATGATTGAAAAAAAGATTAAAAAGAGATATCCTGATACACAGATATCAATTTATATCAAACCATTTGGGTTAAAGAGGTAAAATGGAACTTAACAGTCAAGCAGAAATTGTACAGGCACTTTTAAATCCCCGTATTTATCCGTCCAGTTGGCATGTGACGGAAGTAACGGTTCGTCAATCACATATTGCCATGCTTTTTTTGGCAGGCAATTATGCGTTTAAGTTAAAGCGAGCTATGATTTCGCCTTTTCTTGATTTTTCAACACCTCAAAAACGGCGGATAGCTTGTGTCCATGAAATGAGACGCAGTACGGTATATGCTCCACATTTGGTTGTTGGTGTTCGTTCTGTTCGTAAATTGCCGAATGGTCGTATTTGTATTGGCGGAAAGGCCGGAACAGAAATAGACACATTATTGGTTATGCGAAGACTCAAAGATGAAGATATGTTGATTTTGCAAATGCGGACACCGAATTTTGACCGATTTGATGTAATGGATTTGGCTGAACAATTAGGTGATTTGCACTGTAAAGCCAAACAATTCAGAACAAAATGGGGATATGATGACATACAAAAAATAATTGTTGAAAATGAATCGGTTTTATCGTGTTTTTCGCCTTCTGTTTTTAATCGGACAAAATTGCGCCGGTTAACGGAACGCAGTTTAATGTTACTTGAACAAAATAAACGCTTGATAACGCTCCGGCAAAAAAGCGGTCGTGTGCGAAAATGTCATGGTGATTTGTTGTTAAGTAATATTGCACGGGAAGAGGATAAATATTTATTTTTCAGTCCGATAGAATATAATGATTCACTGGATTGTATTGATACATTGTATGATTTGTCTTATTTACTGATGGATTTTGAAGTTAAAGGATTACGGCGGTTATGTAATATGCTTTTTAACCATTATTTGGCGTACACAAACGACATGGGGGGATACCCGTTATTACCATTATATCAATCTATGCGAGCGGCTGTTCGAGCTGGTATTTGTGCTAAAAAATCAACGCTTTTATGTGATGAAGAAAAGAAAAAATCATTACAACATGCTCGTAAATATTTTGAATTAGCTTGTCATTTGATTATGGAAAATAAACCGACATTGATTGCCTGTGGCGGTTTATCCGGTAGTGGAAAATCCCGAATTGCCCGTGAAATCGGGGGACAGTTAAATCCGGCTCCCGGAGCAGTTATTTTGCGTGATGATATTATTAAAAAGCAAATGAGAGGTTGTGCATTAGATGATCATATGGACGAAACGTATGATTCACCGGCTTATGAAAAAGTTGTTTACGATGTCTTACGTCAGCAAGCCAAAACGGCTCTTCAATGCGGGTCTTGTGTTATTGTTGATGCTTTGTTTTATAACTATCAAGAACGACAGGCAATTGAAGAATTGGCTAAAACCATGAATATACCTTTTGTCGGAATTTGGGTAGATGCACCGTTAGACGTACGGACACAACGGGTTATGACACGCAAACGCAATCCGTCTGATGTTTGTAACCGAGCAGAATTGGAACGACAACTGCGTTTGGAAACCGGAGATATTTTATGGCATAAAATTGATTCTAATCAGGAACGGCAACAAACCATTGATGATGCTCTTGATATTTTGAAAAACCAAGGGGTCAATGTAAAATAGGATTGTTTTACCTGATTGAAAAATAAAGAATAAGCATTTGATAAAATATTTTTCAAAAAGTTGCAAAAAAACTTGCGATTTTTCGAAAAATGAATATAATAACTCCTGATTAAAACCATTAAGTAAAAAATAGTTTTGAAAAAGGAGTATAAATGGCTGAAATAACAGAAGAACAACAAAAGAAAGTTGACGAACTGGTTGCTCGGGTCAAAGTGGCTCAGGCAGCATATGCTCAATTTACGCAAGAACAGGTTGATGCAATTTTTAAGGCTGCATCACTGGCTGCTGCTTCACAACGGATTCCCTTGGCTAAATTGGCCGCTCAAGAAACGGGTATGGGTATTGTTGAAGATAAAGTCATCAAAAACCACTTTGCTGCCGAATATGTTTATAATGCATACAAAAACACCAAAACATGTGGTGTTGTTTGCGAAGATAAAGAACACGGGTTCACACAAGTTGCCGAACCGGTTGGTATTGTTGCCGGTATTGTACCGACAACTAATCCGACATCAACGGCTATTTTTAAGGCTTTGCTGGCATTAAAAACACGTAACGGGATTATTTTTGCCCCCCACCCACGGGCTATTGGCTGTACGAATAAAGC
The DNA here is from genome assembly GCA_017467335.1 of Alphaproteobacteria bacterium. GTDB lineage: Bacteria > Pseudomonadota > Alphaproteobacteria > CAAHEQ01 > UBA3637 > RGIG4140. The sequence continues at coordinate 12,196 of JAFTSJ010000036.1, read as the reverse complement.
AGCACGCGTTGTTTTGGAAGCCGCTGTACAGGCAGGGGCACCGGCAGACATTATTGCCGGCTTAGACGAAGTAACGCCGGCAATCACGGGTTACTTGATGGGACATAAAGATATCTCTTTGATTTTGGCAACGGGTGGTCCGGGTATGGTTAAGGCTGCATATAGTTCCGGTACGCCGGCCATCGGTGTTGGTGCCGGTAATACACCGGTCATTATTGATGAAACGGCTGATTTGAAAATGGCTGTCAGCAGTGTTATCATGAGTAAAACATTTGACAACGGGATGATTTGTGCTTCTGAACAGGCAATTGTTGCGTTGGCAAGTGTTTATGATGATATCAAAGCCGAATTTATTAAAAGAGGATGTGCTTTTTTAAATGAAGCCGACAAACAAAAGTTGAAAAAATTGATTTTTATTGACGGTAAATTGAATGCTGCCATTGTCGGACAAACGGCTCACAAAATTGCTCAAATGGCAGGAATTGATGTTCCTGTTTCAACGAAAATTTTAATTGTTGAATCAGATACGATTGATATATCAAATCCGTTTGCTCATGAAAAATTGTCTCCGATTTTAGGTTTCTTTAAGGCTGATACATTTGAACAAGCCGTTCAAGATGCTCAAAAATTGATTGTTATCGGTGGTGCCGGTCACACATCTGTTTTATACACGGCAGAACCGAATAAAGACAGAATTGCTTTGTTCCGTAGTACGTTGACAACCGGTCGTACGTTAATCAATATGCCGGCTGCACAAGGGGCTATCGGTGATTTGTATAACTTTAAACTGGCTCCGTCATTGACATTGGGTTGTGGTTCATGGGGCGGTAATTCAGTCAGTGAAAATATTGGAGTAAAACACTTAATGAACATTAAATCAGTCGCAGAACGTCGTGAAAACATGTTATGGTTTAAAACACCGGAAAAAATTTATTTTAAACGGGGTTGTTTAGATTTTGCTTTGGCAGAATTGCAAGGCCATAAAAGAGCCTTTATTGTTACAGATAAAACGATGACACAAATCGGTATTACCGGACGTGTTGGGGGTATTTTGGAAAAGAACGGCATGATGTATCAGGTATTTGATTCGGTTAAACCGGATCCGGATTTGACCACAATTGGTCTTATTTTGGAACAAGTTCGCCGTTTTGAACCGGATGTTTTCATTTCAATCGGGGGTGGTTCACCGATGGATGCTGCCAAAATCGTTTGGTTAATGTACGAACAACCGGATTTGTCTTTTGAAGATATTGCTATGCGTTTCATGGATATTAGAAAACGGATTGTTGATTTCCCGAATTTGGGTCAAAAGGCTAAAATGGTTGCTATTCCGACAACATCGGGAACAGGGTCAGAAGTGACACCGTTTACGGTTATTACAGATGACAGAACAAATCAAAAGTATCCGATTACGGATTATTCGATTTTGCCGAATATGGCTATTGTCGATCCGGATTTGGCAATGAGCATGCCCAAAGGGTTAACGGCATTTTCCGGTATTGACGTATTGACACATGCTTTGGAAGCCTATACATCCATTATGGCTAGTAATTTATCAGATGGACAAGCATTAGAAGCCGCTCGCTTGGTCTTCAAATATTTGCCTCGTTCCTATCATAATGGAGCCAATGATCCGAGAGCCCGTGAAAAAATGCACTATGCTGCGACATTAGCGGGTCAGGCATTTGCTAATGCTTTCTTGGGATTGTGTCACTCAATGGCTCATAAACTCGGTGGGGAATATCACGTTGCTCACGGTTTAGCCAATGCGTTAATTTTACCGTATGTTGTTAAATACAACGCAACGGACGTTCCAACGAAACAAGGTACGTTCCCACAATATCGTTATCCGTTTGTTAAAGCTCGTTATGCACGGTTTGCTGACTTAATGGGATTAACAGAAGGATTAGGGGCTCATCAGGAAGATGAAAAAGTTCGCCGTTTGATTGAAGCCATTCAGAATTTGAAAAAGGAAATCAATATTCCGATGTCGATTCGAGAATGTAATGTTGATGAAGCATCATTCTTGGCAACAGTGGAAGAATTGTCTGAAAAGGCATTTGATGACCAATGTACAGGTTGTAATGCACGTTATCCGTTAATTAGCGAAATTAAAGACTTGTATTTAGATGCTTATTACGGTCGTCCGATTTACGAAGAAGAAACGAAGAAAAAATCGAAGTAATATCGGTTATTGAAAAAGAAGCGACGTTTACGAAAGTGAGCGTCGTTTTTTTTGTATTTTTTAAAGGTTAAGGAGATAACAATCTGATTTTAAGGCAGAGATGACAGATTCATGAAAGGGATAAAAAGGTAAGAAAGGGAAAGGGTTAGAAAAAAAAGATAAAAAAATGAAAAAAGTTCTTGCAATTATCAAAAAAGAGGAGTATAAGGTACTTACTTTTTATGCGAGGCTTGCACTTGTAGCTCAGCTGGATAGAGTATTGCCCTCCGAAGGCAAGGGTCGTGAGTTCGAATCTCGCCAAGTGCGCCATATGCACCATAAAAAGTGAGAACAGCATTGGGCTGTCGCCAAGTGGTAAGGCAACGGTTTTTGATACCGTCATTCGTTGGTTCGAATCCAGCCAGCCCAGCCAATAAAAGAACCTCCTTTGTGGAGGTTTTTTTATTGGATTGAGGGTGTTTGGGTTCGGCCCAACGAATAGTTGGTTCGTTCATGAAGCGATAGCGAAATAGACGTCCGTTAGGACGGTCTGAATGGAATGAGGACGAGGGATTTATCCCGAGCAATCCAGCCAGCCCAGCCAAGTCAGATAAGTCGCTAGAAATAGCGACCAATTCCAACATCAATTCATTCTGCGTTGCCACTTGAATTCATTGTGTTTCATTGCTTTACGCATAAAAACTTGCCACTGGCAACTTTTTATTTGCACAGTCTTTATTTTACAAGTACTTAATCTGGTCCATGTACGGTATTTTTCAAAACGACTCTTTTTCAGCCTTACACGGACTCAAAATCCAAAAAAGCCTTATTTTACAATACTTCTGTCTTGGGATGTCAAAAAATCATCCCAGAGAGAGGCAGATGTATTCAGACTCAAATTTGATGTAAAAAGATGTTCTTATAAGCGGGATAAGATTATAAATATCGTTTCAATCGCAAGTGATTTAAAACATGTTTTTGATATAGCGACGACTTCTCAAAAAAGTGCATTGTTAAAATTATTGTTAAAAGATTGCAAATTAAACGGCAAAACATTGGAGTACGAACTAAATAAACCCTTTGATAAATTGCTTTCCTGTCCAAATTATCAAGAATGGACCGCCATTACGATCAACAATCTTGATGCGTTTGAAAAGTTAGGAATTTAAGTTTTAATTATAGATTTAGTATATGTGTTCTTTATTACTTCAAAACATACATTTACATTCATTTCTTTGCAGAGTCTGTCACAAACGCTATTTAAATTTACCTTACTAAAAAATGGGATCTTTAGATCGTCTCGACCTGATTTTGTAATAATCGCATATACTAAGTCATAACTTCTCGGTCCATTAAATTTAAAATTGGAACCTTTAACTTGAGTGATTTTTCTCTCTACACTATTCAAAAACTTCCTATCTTTTATCAATAACTGCATAGAAACTAATCCTTGGGAAAATAAATGACTTAAGACGCTAGAGCCCGAATATTTCTTTGTATGGATTATTTTTTTGTTAGTTTCATCTAATAAATCACAAACCTCAATTTGACTATGATTACCACCATATGAAACTAGCTTCTTGTCCATACAAATTAAGTTCCTTTGTTTGGCCATTTCTTTATTATAACTATCTTCATTGGGGAAATTACATTCCATAAAGTCTATGCCAGACCTATGACTAAAATAATCTTGGAATTTTTGATTTGTCTCATCTTTAAATTCTTTATTAATTTCATACCAGTTGTTATCAATTAACATAAAAGTTCTGTTATGTTCACCATAATTTAACTCAATTTCTGCGTTTAAACATTGAAACGCATCCCAAGTATATATTGGTTCACATCTTTGAGCATCTTTGACATATATATAATTATTTTTTAGCGTATTTATGTTAAAAGGTTTATTCTTGCTCTTTACATAAGTTTTATATTGAATCAAGTCTAAATCTTCCAATAACGTATCTTTATCTTGCCCAAAATAAAAACCTGATATTTCTTCCCATTTAATGATTGTTGGCACTGCAAACCATATTTTTTCATTTTCATCAGACATTTTTTGTAATTGAGTATCTAACTCTGCGTTTAATTTTTCGATTAGAACACTATCATTTTTAACGTATCTGACATTATCAATCCATCCAAATCCCTTTGTTAGGTATTTTTTAGAATTATAAGCAGCTTTCACAAGTCTTAAAACCTTGTCTATATTTTTGATATTTGCCCTAGCAGACAGCGACAAACCATTTGCTCCTGCTATAGTTTTTCCTATTAAATTAATAAAAGTTTTATCGTGTATATTCTTTTCATCCAAGCTCCCAGTAATCCCAGTCAATATATCAGTTTGATAATCAAGATTGAAATCTATTTGTGATCCCCTTTTGGATAATTGTTGACTGGTTTGTTTGGGTGAAGAAGATATATCATATTTAGATAGTTTCCTAAGACCCGTATCTGCTGATATCAAGTTTAATACACATTTCAGACCAAAATTAGAAACATATGCATCATTTTTTAACATATGAATTCCAGTGCCAAATGGTATTGCAAACCTATGTGTTCCTTTTGAATCACTAAACTCTCTTATAAATACAGCCTGAGAGGATATGGTACTAAAAATGTTATGAGTACTTTCGTTTCCTTTATCATCTTTATATGAAACTACTAAGCTTTTCTTAAAAAATCCTTGAACCCAATCCGGTTCACGAATATATTTGGGATTGTAATACAGGACTCCTTCCTCAAAATTATAAGTTTTATAAGAACTTAAATTATTTTTAAATATATCTGTTATCGTTTTATCCGACTTGATGTAGTATATGTTTAACTTATTTTTCTCTGACATTCATCATCCTAGTAAAAAAATATCTACTTTAGTATTAAAAATAGGACGTTAATCTTAAAATTTCAATAGTTGATATAAAATATTTTTTACGGAGACCTCTTGTTAACGCAAATTTTAGTCCGTGTATTACCAGACCTCTCCAGCCAAATCTTGAAGGGTGCCAAAAATTGGCACTTTTTCTTTTATTTACAATCACTTAATCTGGTCCGTGTACAGCGTTTTTCAAAGTGCCTCTTTTTCAGCCCTACACGGACTCAAAATTCAAAAAAGCCTTTGTTTTCAATGCTTCTATCTCGGGATGTCAAAAATTTCTCCCAGAGATAGTAGGGCATAGTTGAACTAAGTTTTGATATGAAAAAACAGGTTTTTGTGCGCCATCTTTTTTTGTTTGAAATCAACGAGTTGTCTGATTTGTTAATAAACGAGATTTTTTTTACCTAAGAACAAAGAGTTTATCCAATGCGTTAGCGAGCATCGATAGGCAACAGAGATTGTTTCTCATTTAATTGAGCATTTAATCGATGGTTTTCCATGTTTCAATAAAATTATTTTGTTTACGGAAAAAGGGGGCCCCGAAAGCATCGTTTGATAAAGAATACCTATTAAAAATAAAGGGGCATTTTTTTTGATATCTGTTAATCCTCTTTTTGACGGTCTTTTTGACTTTTTGTGCTTTGCTTTGAAGAAAGAGTATTTTGTGTTGTTATTTTTGTGTATATCTGTTTTTTTTCAGATTTTGTTTTTTCTTCAATTGTCAGTAAAAAGGCTTTAACCAAATTACAAGAAGCGAGCATATAAGGTGTTTTCCCTTCCTTATTTTCTTTTTGAATATCGGCTCCCATTGAACTCAAGGCTAATATAAGATCAAGTAAATTTTTTTGAACGGCATAGTGTAAAGCTGTGTTCCCTTGATTATCTGGAATGTTGAGATCGGCCCCTTTGGTAATGAGTGAAATAAGAAGCTTTTCATTGCCACCTTCTTTAATGCCCAAAACAAGAGGCGTTTCATGATTGTTGTTAACGGCATTTATTGGAACATTTTTTAAAATATTATTACCAATGAAGAAAATTGCCAGATCCTTTTGTGGCATTGATAAAATGTGTAACGGTGTGTTGCCGTTTTTATCCGGTGCATATAAATCGGGATTGTTTGTTGTGTTTAAAAATTCACGAAGTCTTTCGGCTCCTTCATATGTAAGATGCGTTATTTTGTCACCTAAAAATGTGAGCCCTTCTTTTGAAAAAATGTTTTTCGGATTGGCTCCTAGTTTAATAAGGGGAATTGTTAAGTCCATATAAATCAGTTCTTCTTTTAAACGGGTAACCGTTGAACCATATCTGAAATCCGTTTGATATCCTTCGATTTCTTGTCTGATATAATGAAGTGAATTGAAAGCCAAATTTAAAGGCGTTTCATTTTTTTTGTTGGGTTGATTGATATCATTACCGTTTTCAACAAGTTTTTCAATGTCATTAGATAAATATAAGGGAAAGCCTTTTTTCATATAGTCAGTAATAATTGTTTCTCCGTTTGGAAGAAATTTTTCTTTCGTTTCTTTCATTTTTTCTCCATACGAAATTTATTTACATATTTTTATAACACAAGATAAGAAAGAATGCAACCCTTTTTAAAAATGTTGATGGAAAAGTGGCGAATTTAACAGGTTTGTCCTGCCCAATTACTTGAGCATTTGACTAGCTGTTTTCGATTTTAAGCTGACTATATTCACGAAAATAAAGATGGATTTTTGTAAGGAGAAAATATGTTAAAATTTATAAAAAATATTTTGCTTATCTCATATCTAAAAAATAAAGGTATTCGTAGAATTTGTTTTATCATTGGTTTAATTTTAGCAATCATCCCATTAATCTCTTGGTATAATGATTTAAATAATTATTTTTACAATGAAACATACGAAAATATCTCTGTTTTTGGGAACGAAAATAAATATAATACCAAAAAACAAAAAGATGTTTACAATAAATATCCTATTAATTTTGGTGCAAAAAAATTGGATACTTTCGATGAATGGCAGGATTTTATGTTCGCTGATTACGGTGAAGGTTTCAAAGCGAGAAGATACTTTTTGGAACAGTGCTATACCTTAAAACACGGCGATAGAAAAACTTTAGCAGAAATATTCCAAAATAATGAAGAATATGCAAAACTACAAGAGTTTTGTCCAAAATTTAAACAATATATGACAAAAGAAATTGCTATATCAAAAACAGATTTTCTTTATATTTTAGGACTTTTTAGTGTTGTTTTTCCATTTTATCTCCCATTTTTATTATGCTGTGTCATAAGATGGATTTATATGGGATTTAAAGGAAAATAAATTAATATCATTTTCTTTGGTGTGAATTTAATTCTAGATATATTCTAAAATAATAAGATATAAATTATATTTAGGGACTGTTTTAGAAGCTAGAAATCAATTTCTTATGATTTGAATAAATAGAATTGTATAATTTCGTACTTGAATTTAGATAATTTTATACATATATATGTATTATAAGATATCAACAATAAAAAGGAATAATATGGACTTATTAAATATTATAAATGATTGTATTAAGGAGCTTGGAAAACAGGATGTAGAAAACTGCAAACAACAAATTGTTTTAGCGGCTCAAAATGCAATAGAAACTATACAAAAAGATTTGTATCTGACTCCAGAAGAAAAATTTTACAAAACAAATAGAGTGTCTCAAATTTCTAATGAATTACTGCGATGGCAAGATAAAAGAGAATTTTTATTAGATACTGCAGGATTTTTAAATGAATTGTCAAAATTAAACAATAAAAAGTCTTAATTTAGTCCGTGTATCACCAGACTTCTCCAGCCAATAAAAGAACCTCCCTTGTGGAGGTTTTTTTATTGGATTGAGGGTGTTTGGGTTCGGCCCAACGAATAGTTGGTTCGTTCATGAAGCGATAGCGAAATAGACGTCCGTTAGGACGGTCCGAATGGAATGAGGACGAGGGATTTATCCCGAGCAATCCAGCCAGCCCAGCCAAGTCAGATAAGTCGCTAGAAATAGCAACCAATTCCAACATCAATTCATTCTGCGTTGCCACTTGAATTCATTGTGTTTCATTGCTTTACGCATAAAAACTTGCCACTGGCAACTTTTTATTTGCGCAGTCTTTATTTTACAATCACTTATTCTGGTCCATGTACAGTGTTTCTCAAAAAGACTGTTTTCAGCCTTACACGGACTTTATTTTCAAAAAATCCTTTGTTTTCAATACTTCTATCTCGGGATGTCAATTTTTTATCCCAAAATTAACAGAATGTATTTAGACTCAAATTTGATGTTATTTTTACGTCCTCAACCTCGATTTTCATAAAATCAAAGTTGCTTTTTATTCATCTTTAGTTTATATTTTTTTAAGACATAAAAATTTTAAGGACTGTCCATGAATTTTATTAAAACGCATAAATTTTTCGTATTTTGCATATTATTAGGTATTATTATTGCATCTACAGAAGAAAATATTTCTTTCGTTTCTCTGTTAATATTAGGACCATTAGTTGGTTGTATTTTTTATTTCTCCATTGTTTTACCTATAAAATTAATAAAAAAAATTGTTTTGATAATAAAAACACACCTCACATCATCAACAAACAACTTATCACGAAAAGTCATTAGCGAAAAATCATCAAAAAATTCAAAAATAAAAACCGTAGTCTTAAAGAAAAAAACACTCAAAGATGAAATTTCTGAACTAAAAAAAATAGCTCAAAATAATAGACCCATATTGTCTAACAACTGGAATGTAGATAATTTAGATCTAAATACAGCTGACAATGATAGCACCCTAGAATTTAAAATCACGATAAATAAAAATACAAGAGTGATAGAAGATGAGGATGATATTGACGATGATTTTGACTTGCCTGGGTATGGAGCCATTATTTGGGAAGATAAAAGGGGTATGCCGATAAACTTTGATTATACAAACGCTAAAGGTATTTATAGTGAAAGAAAAATTTTATTAAAACGAATTTATAAAGACTCAAAAACTCGTTTTTATTTTTGGGGACATTGCTTGTTAAGAGAGAGTATGCGAACATTTATTAGTACAAATGTTGAAAATATATACGATGATAATGGAGTTATTATAGAACTGCCTGATTTTATTGATACATTGGTCGGCTACAAAGCTTATGGAACAAAAGAAATTAAAGAGATAAAATGAGCATTTTTTATTCAATTTTATTTTTGATGTAAAAAGATGTTCTTATAACACGCTTATTGCTACTGCTATCTTGGGAGCCCTACCTGCCATCTAGATGACCTCGGGAACCCTACTGGCATATCCCAGTCATCAAAATTAAATGCAACATCGTTAATTGGCTCATTTTTTGATAAGGCCTTTACATGCGAGAGCCAATGAGCGCCTATGCTTATTCAGTGTAATTGTTCATTTCAACCTCTACCTACACATATACAAAGGTTAACAAATGTGATATTCAAAACCTGCCCCTAGGGGCAGGAAGTAAAAAATAACCTCGATTTCATCAAAACCGAGGTTAGTTCATTATTAAAAACGTTTTTGAATAGATAATTCAATAAGTGATTTTTGATATTCTCGTTGCCAAATATTTGATTTTTTGTCCGTATATGAGTATGTTAAAACCGGCATTAAACCCCATAAAGAAATTTTACGGTTTGATAAAGAGACAGAATAACGTTGCGTGATATCCCATTCTTTCACTTCTTTAAATTCATAATCTTTTACAGTCCAACGCTTTCCTTTGTAATTAGTAAATAAGACTGAAGGTTCTGCATAAATGTGAAATCCGAAAGGGATATCAGCTCCAAAGCCTAAAGCCAAATTAACTCGGTCATTTGTATATGTTTTATCTTTTGTTTTTTCATACTCATAACCCGTTTTGAATATTAAATACTTTGATGAATCCAGTGCATAAAACATTCGTAAACGGGCTGTTTTAACATCTCCGTCTAAAATATCACCATAATCATCATAATGTGTTGGGGTATAAGACAGATATAAACGTGCATTTAATTGTTTTGTTAAATCATATCCTGTATCAACCATAAAACCGGTTGTGTAATTATATGATTTATGACCTAAAAATCTTTTTGAAAAGGTAGGTCCAAAGAACACATCACCTTTTTTATAAACGTATTTAAGTCCTAAAACATAAGATAAATAAATATCATCATATTTTTTATCCTGATATTTCAAAGAATAAATCAATGCTTCATTTCTGAAACGCCAATTATCAGATAACTTAAATTCATAATTGCCACCAACCATAATGTTGAGACCAATATCTTTTTCAGGGTCATCTAATGTATTACACATCGGACCAAACATAGTCATAACACATTGTTCACCGGATGTTGTATTATTGACGTTATTATCCGGTGCTATACCAAAATTAAACCAAAAATTGTAATTTTTATTTTGTCTGATATAATAAAGTGCTTGCTTAATACGATTTTGAATAACAATAGGCAATTCTCTATCGGCCAAAGCCAATCTGTAATGATAATCGGCCCGTATCCAATCTTTGCGAATGAGGTATAACTCAGCTAATCGAAAACGGATATTCGAAATATTTGGTTGATGTTCCAAAATAAAATAGTAAATATCAATGGCTTTATCTATTTTATTTTCTTTTGTTGCTATTTGAGCCAACAAATACAAACGTTCAATTTCTAATTCTTTTTGTTGAAACGGTTTTAAGAGAAGAACTTTTTTGGCATCCTCTAATTTATTTTTTTCAACTAACTCTTGAGCAAAAGTTAAAGTCTGCTCATGTGTCATTGTGACAACGGTTATTTTGTTATCATCTGAGTTTAATGTTGAAGCTTGGGCAGTTATTCCACCCAAGCCGATCAACATCATAAATGTCAAACAAACACGTAACAACATTTATTATTTCCGTGTTCCACCAAATACCATTTCGGCATTGAATTCACCTTGTTCGTAAAAAGCAGAACCGGCAAATTCATCTGGATTTTTAGGATTTTCACCATAGTATTTGATATCTACGGCTTCTTGAGCATACCCCCCAGATGGAACTGTAAAGTTGGTATCTGTTGGTGTTTTATCAAACGTAAAAGCATACCCACTTGGTTTTGAACCATCTGTTTCAATTGTGACTTTATGCCAATCGGTAAAATCAGCAACCAATGTTTCTTTACCATCTTTAAACGTCAAATTAGCCGTTCCATTATACAATTTTGAAATATCGTCATCACCGACTTCAGTTTCAACATTGGCTAATGCTTTCCCTTCAAAATTCATTTCTGTGTCAACTTGCGGTAAATCAGATGCTTTAGCAGACAATGCTTCATAACCACCAGAGAATAAAGTGATATCTTTACCAGACTCATTACCGGCTTTAATATCATATGTGATTGTTCCGAAATCGGCATATTTCAAACCGACATCTTTTCCCTTATTGTCTAATTGAACTGTTGCGGTACTTACCTCATTATCCTTATAGGCACAATTTCCTTGTGCTTCGCAAACATTTTCATCAATCAGTCCGTTCGTAAGATCTAATGTATCAATAAAAGCCAATATAGCATCCATTGTTTCTTTAGGTTCAGTTCCCCAACGTGCTTGAGCAACTTCTTTTAAGGCCTTTTTAATGCCTTCAACAGATGTTGATTTTGGCAAAGTCAGTTCTTCTTCATAAGAGAGTCCATACTCACCTTTATACACAAAACCATAACTGACCAAACCTTCGTTGTTTGTATATACACCATTGCCAGAACGGTTGAATTTTATAACGCTGGCACCGCCGTCATCTGTTTCCTGTAATCCGGTTAAGTTACCGTCTTTGTCAATAATAAAGTTAAAAACAGCACCTTCAGCTTTATTTGATGCATATTCAGGATCATAGAATGTAATATCTTTCAAAGACAAATTACGTTCTGTTCCTAATCTCGCATAAACATCTTCTGCTTTTGACTTAATATCTGAATTTTGAACTTCTGCCTTTAATTCATCCAATGATTTATCTTTTAACCCTTCGATATCTTCACCGGCCATTGCTAAAGACAATAAAATATCTTCTTTTGTTGCATTCGTAAAATCTTGATTGACCAAAATTTTATTCATATTGCTATAAGCATTGTTAATTTCTTCAGCTGTGGCATTACCTGCAGATGGTGCTGATGCTAATACGGCTATACCGCTT
>JAFTSJ010000035.1 GCA_017467335.1 Alphaproteobacteria bacterium | reverse complement strand
CCTCCGAGCCAATGATGTTTGGCATAAATATCAAGAACAACCCCTGCCTGAACCCAGTGAAGACGGCACGGATTTTGACGAATTTCCGGATATGACAGGCACAGGATACCCGATTTATATGACATCTCATCCGGACGTTGCGTTTAAAACCTATGTTGAAGGTGTGTCTTCCCGTGTGTGTAAAAATGTGGTTAATATGAACTTAAACGGTGTTGTTAAAGGGATAAAATTTGTGCAAGTTGCCCAAGGAGAGGGAGATTTAGTCAAATATACCGGTAATGCGTCCATTTGTGGAGAAGATGAAACAGATAACTTAATCGTTTTCACATCATTTTTAGATTCGGAAAATAATGAAGCAGGAACAGGACAAAGCGGTGACCCATGTGTTGATGATGAAGATTGTGGCAATTTGTGTGCTCCTGTTACGTGTGAAAACGATATGACGTGTCATAACCGTTGTACGGGAACGACTAATCCGTTTTGCTTTGATGATGATAAAGGCGGTGTTTGTGTTGAATGTTTAACGAATAAAGATTGTCCGAATGAACAAATTTGCGATTTAACGAATCACAAATGCGTGGATATTCCTAAAACGTGCGGTGAAGGAGGTAGATTCGGAAAAGAATATCGGGCAGCAAATGGAACATGTGTCCCTTGTGATTATATGAGCGAAATCATCATCATGAACTCGGATGATAATGACGGTATTTTTGAAAAACAAGTTGGTGGTGTATCTATTAAAGATACACATAGCGGAATAGAAATGTGTCAAGCGTGTGCTTCGATTCAACACCGGATTGAAGAAGCCGGTCGTGATGATAATATTAAAACCTACTGTGCAACCAGTTGTGTTAAAGGGAACAGTTTTTTGAATAGAGGGGGGACATGTGTTAAATGTTCTGCGGACAGTGACCAAGGAATTCCTGATGATGATAAAGCTCGCCTTTTATGTGATGCATGTCCGAATAGAATATCTGTTGGAGGTGATTACAGAGGTTGGCACTGTGCACGTCAAACATGTCCGAACGGCTGGTATAAAGTTCGTGATGCTCGATGTGTTAAATGCGATAAATCGAATATCAATGACTGGACAACAGCAACAGATTTCCACGGTGGTTATTTTTGGGCAAATGCTTATACATCATCCAGAGAAATTATTGAAGAATGGTCTCGTTTATGTGAAGCTTGTGCAACATCAACTGATGAAAAATTACGTTCTAAACGACATGTTGTAGAGCTAAATGGGGATTATTTCTGTGTTAAAAAATGCGAAGATAATCAATTTCAGACTCCTGACGGCAGCTGCCTCGATTGTACGGATCCATATAGTTATTCTTTGACTGGTACTGGCGGAAATGGAGCAAAATTAGTCTATTTAAAAGGATTGTGTACATCGGAAAAATGCGGTCGCATATATAAGGACGGTTATTGTATTTTACCGGCGGATAGACAATGTGAACATGAAAAAACCGAAACAACCGGAAATCAATTCTTGGGACAAGATATGCAGTGCTATTCGTGTACAACATCCGGTTATGTTAAGGTTGATTCAAAGGAAGATTGTGAAAATGCCTGTCCGACAACACGAAAATACTATGATGGTTATTGTTATAAAAATTGCGTAGATAATGAACTTCATGTTCAAGGAACATGCCAATCATGCTCCGTTATTGGTGATGGTATATTATTAATATATAATTCATGGAATATTCACACACAGCACGATACGGATGATTGTAATAACAGATGTAAGGATGAAAACAATCAACCTAAATATATGTACCATTTATATGCAGATAATATTCACTGTGTCCCCAGAACATGTTCTACCGGAAAATTAAGAAATGCCTATGGGAATTGTCAAGCTTGTTTAAAATCCGGTTCCGTTTTGGTTAATAATTACAAAACGGAGTGTGAAAAATGCCCTAATCATATGTATATCAATAAATATTGTGTTTATTATAATCCCGGACAATCCGGTGTTTGTAATAGCGATAGTCCTGATACAACGAAATATCCGAATTTGCCGGTTGGTAGCAAATATCGAGATGTAACCGGTATTTGTCGTTCTTGTACTGATACACAAAACGGTTTTTCATCAACAGCCGAAGAATGTGCCAGTTGTGGTGGTTTACGTACATTGATAGATGGTAAATGTATGTATGGTGGTTGTATACAAAACAATACATTTATGTCCACAACAGGATGTCCGTCCTGCGATGTAACAGGTGCTGTTGCCATACCTGATAAAAGCGAAGCCGAACAATTGTGTAATGATTGCAATCGGCGTGTTATGTCCACGGTTAATGATGCCAAATATTGTGTTTCAATATGTGATTCGGGTGAATGGCAAGATATTAACGGCGATTGTTGGGGAAGTGAAATAGATGTTGGCAATAATGAAATCGGTACGGATGAATTATCGGCTCAATTATGCCGAAATGCTTCCCGTTCGCCCAGTAAAGATGATGAAACAGGACGGGTGTATTGTCAGCAATAAAAACGCTTTTTGTGATTTTAAGGGCACATGATAAACACAAAACATATTATCTTGTGTTTTCAAGATAGAACACCTTAAGGGAATAATACAAAAACGGTCTTTCATGTATTGAAAGACCGTTTGATTGATAATGTTATATCTTAAATCGATTCTTTAATCGCCGTCAACGCCGATTGCATTGCTGATATATCGGACCCACCGGCTTGTGCCATGTCTGGACGACCGCCTCCGCCTTGACCACCAACAAGCGGAGAAGCCAACCGAACCATATCAACAGCACTGTATTTATCAGTCAAGTCTGATGTAACGCCAACAACAATAGATACCTTACCATCACATCCTGAAATCAACGCAATAATACCGCTACCGATTTTCTTTTTAAAAGCATCAACCAACGGTTTTAATTCTTTGGCCGGAATATCTTGTAACACTTGGCCAACAAAAGAAACACCGTTAATGTGTTCGATTTCTTGCTTGTTTGAAGTTTGTCCGCCTCCGGCTAACGCAACTTTTTGACGCAAATCCGTTACTTCTTTTTCAAGACGTTTTTTATCATCCGTTAAAGATGTAATTTTTGTCAATACATCATCAACACTTGTTGATTTCAAAATAGTCATAATCTGTGAAATCAATTGATTTTGTGTTCGCATAAGTGTTAATGCTTGACGACCGACAACTGCTTCAATCCGGCGAACACCTGCTGAAATACCCGATTCGGAAATTAAACGGAACAAACCGATATCTCCGGTTGCTCGAGCATGTGTACCACCGCATAATTCACATGATAAACGGTTTTCCCCTTGACCCATGGAAACAACACGAACCGTTTCGCCGTATTTTTCATCAAACAAAGCCATCGCTCCTTGTTCAACAGCGGCTTGCGGTGTCATCAATGATGTTGTAACGGTTACATTGGATAAAATCATATTGTTGACTAAGGATTCAACGTGTTTGATTTCATCTTGTGTCATCGCTTTGTTATGCGTAAAGTCAAACCGAAAACCGTTTGGCATGACTAATGACCCTTTTTGATGAGCTTGCGGACCTAACACTTGTTGTAACGCCGCTTGAAGTAAGTGAGTTGCTGAATGATGGGCCCGAATATCAAATCGTCTGTCTGAATCAATAGATAAAACAGCATCTTGTCCTGTTTGAATTGTCCCTTTTGTAACTTGACAGACATGCACAATCAACGCATTGTCTGCTTTACGAATGGTATCGGTAACCGTTAATAATCCTGTCGCTGTTTGAATAGTCCCCGTATCACCAACCTGACCACCCATTTCACCATAGAACGGTGTTTGATTCATGATGACATAAACCGTATCATTTTGCTGAGCCGTTTGAACATCTTCACCATTACGAATCATGGCACAAATTTGTCCTTCGGCATTATCTGAATCATAGCCTAAAAATTCTGTTGCCCCCATTTTTTCTGCCAGTTGAAAGTAAATTTTTTCATCCGCATTATCACCGGAACCGGCCCATGATTTACGAGCCTCTGCTCGTTGTTTTTCCATCGCTTCATCAAATTCAACCGTATTAACCGAAATGTTTTTTGACCGTAAAGCATCTTGCGTCAAATCCAATGGGAATCCATACGTATCGTATAATTTAAATGCAACCGTACCGGATAAAGAATCACCCGATTTTAAATCAGCCGTTTCATCAGCCAGTAATTTTAATCCTTTATCCAATGTTTGTTTAAACCGTTCTTCTTCCAATTTTAACGAATCAGCAATTAACGTTTCTTTTTGAACTAATTCAGGATAAGCTTCGCCCATTGTTTTAACTAAATTCGGAACTAATTTATACATAAGCGGATCTTGACACCCGATTAAATGTGCATGACGCATAGCACGCCGCATAATACGGCGTAAGACATAACCTCGTCCTTCGTTAGACGGCATAACCCCATCAGCTAATAAAAATGATGTGGAACGTAAATGATCCGCAATAATACGCAAGGATGTTTTATTTTCGCCGTAAGGATTAACACCGGCAATATCAGCTGCATTTTCAATCAACGAGGTAAAAATATCAATTGCATAGTTATCATTAGATTGATGTAAAATGGCACTTAATCGTTCCAACCCCGAACCGGTATCAATTGATTTTTTCGGCGTTACAATGCGTTCTCCGGACGGTAAATCTTCATATTGGTCAAAAACAAGATTCCATATTTCAATAAAACGATCCCCGTCTTCTTCCGGAGTCCCCGGTCGTCCGCCCCAATGTTCTTCCCCGTGGTCATAAAAAATTTCCGAGCAGGGTCCGCACGGACCGGTATCGCCCATCTGCCAAAAATTATCCTTAGTCGCAATACGAATAATGTCTTCATCTTTTAAACCGGCAATTTTTTTCCATAACTGAAACGCTTCATCGTCTGTATGATAAACCGTTACCAACAAACGAGATTTATCTAATCCGATTTCATTGGTTAATAAATCCCAAGCATAGTAAATGGCTTTTTCCTTAAAATAATCACCAAAAGAAAAATTACCCAGCATTTCAAAAAAAGTATGATGTCGTTTTGTGTAGCCGACATTATCCAAGTCATTATGTTTACCACCTGCCCGAACGGATTTTTGAACCGTTGCCGCCCGAGGAAACGGCGGTTTTTCCGCTCCGGTAAAGTAATTTTTAAATTGAACCATACCGGAATTTGTAAACATCAATGTCGGGTCATTTTTCGGAACAAGAGAACTTGCCGGCACAATGGTATGTTCGTTTTTAGCAAAATAATCAATAAATGTTTTCCGAATTTGAGCAGTTATATTTTGACTCATTATACTTTTCCTTTATCTGTTTTTCAATCCTTTTTAACGACAAAAAGTCCGACTTATCAGCCGGACTTTTCAAAAGCCGGCTTTATTTATTCATCGGCTGCATCGTCAGCCATCATCATTTTTTGTGATAAATCTTTGGCATTGGCACGAACGGCTTGTTCAATTTCATCGGCAATTTCCGGATGAGATTTCAAAAACGCCCGAGCCGATTCACGACCTTGACCAATGCGTTCTCCTTTACATGAAAACCAAGAACCGGCCTTTTCAATCAAACCGGATTTAACCCCTAAATCCAATAATTCACCGGTTTTGGAAATACCTTCGCCATACAAAATATCAAAGTCAACCGTTTTAAACGGCGGAGCAACTTTATTTTTAACCACTTTAACCCGTGTTTGGTTCCCAACGGTGTTTTCTTTGTCTTTAACGGCTCCGATACGGCGAATATCCAATCGAACGGAAGCATAAAATTTCAATGCATTACCGCCTGTTGTTGTTTCCGGATTACCAAACATAACCCCGATTTTCATACGAATCTGGTTAATAAAGATAACCAATGTATTGGCTCGAGCAACAGAAGCCGTAATTTTACGTAATGCCTGACTCATCAAACGGGCTTGCAATCCCATATGAGAATCCCCCATTTCACCTTCCAATTCAGCTTTCGGAACCAAAGCGGCAACCGAATCCACCACCAAAACATCAATCGTACCGGACCGAACTAATGTATCGGCAATTTCCAAAGCCTGTTCCCCTGTATCCGGTTGGGAAATCAATAATTCATTGATATTAACACCCAATTTACCGGCATAAATCGGATCCATCGCATGTTCGGCGTCAATATAAGCACATGTTCCCCCCTTTTTTTGTGCTTCAGCAACAACATGCAAGGCTAGCGTTGTTTTACCGGAACTTTCCGGACCGTAAATTTCAATAATGCGACCCCGAGGCAATCCCCCGACACCCAAAGCCAAATCCAATCCCAATGAACCGGTGGAAATAGCCGGAATTTCAACGGCATTGTCTTTTTGACCTAAACGCATGATTGAGCCTTTTCCAAAAGCCCGTTCAATTTGTGCCAATGCGGCATCTAATGCTTTATCTTTATCCATTTAATGTTCCTTTTTTGTTCTTTTTTATCTTTCTAGGTCAGTTTAAGATATTTTATTGAAAAACACAACATTTTTTTTGTTTAATCCGATATTTTTTTCCATGCACAAAAAAATAAAATCTTTATATTTTTTTATTGATTTTTTATCTAAAAAAGAATAATGTTGCGTCTTATCTTTTTATTCAAATCGTATGTTATATAAATATAAGGAACGCATCATGTTTATTTCACAATTATCAAACGGTTTTATTGCCAAAGATTTATTACGACTGATGGAAGAAAAACCCCATATTTACACATCTGATTCACGTCATGGATTATATGCTTTAAAAAAAGAAGCCCTTTATTTATCTACAAAATACGTTCCCAGTTTAAAAGGCATGTATCACCAAGCCAAACTGACAGGTATTTGTATCAGTTCCGGTTGGTTGTCTGATAATCATTCTTTACCGGATGAAACAAGTGTTTTACAAAATTTGCTTATGTTGGCTAATCGGGTGAATGTTTCTGATTTTCATCAACTGAATCTTGATAATAAAAGTATCCGACAAATCATGGAACATTGTCTGATTAAAGGATTTGAAAACGGTATTCGATTGGGACAAAAAATTGCCACTAAACATCAACAAAGTCAAACCCAAACACCGATGACAACTTCTTTGTTACACACGTACCTGTTACAATTAACACCGCCTTGTCCTCAACAAAAACGCATTACCCGTCACAAGACAGGTAAAAGAAGGGGACGTCAAAGTCGCCTACTTGTAAAACAACTTGTTCTATGCTAATTTATCAAATAATAAATTTTGTGTTATTTGCTGACAATAACCATTGCTTCACGCAAAACACGGTCACCACCGATTGTATATCCGGCTTGTAATTCCTGAACAATGGTACCGGCTTCTTTGGTATCATCTTCAACTTCTTGAATGACTTTATGCAAATTCGGGTCAAAAACAATATCTTTTGTTTCCATTTTTTTAATTTGATGATGTTCAAAAACCGTGTGCAATTGTTTTTGTGTCATTTCAACACCTTTAAGCAAATTGACCAAAAAGACATCACATTCCGTACCGGCTTCTTTGGATTTTTCAATTTCTTTTTGAGCATAATCAATCGCACCGGCTAAATAATCGGCAACCGGTAACAAATCTTTGGCAAATGACGCATGAGCGTATTTATGAGCCTTTTCAATATCAATTTGTGTTCTTTTACGTAAATTTTCCATTTCGGCTTGGGACCGTAAAGCAATATCCCGCCATTTTTGAATTTCTTCCTCCGCTTGGGAAGAAACATCATCTTCCAGTGGTTCATTTACCGTTTCTTCAACCGTTTCCGGCGTTGTTTCTTCAACTGCTTCTTTTAATGTTTCGTTTAAGGCTTTTTCTTTGTTTTTTTTATTCATTTTTATTTTTTCCTCAATTTAACAAATGTGAATATGCTTATATGTAGAACGAAACCGTCCAAAAATCAAGAGGGGAAAAGCGTTTATTTCTCAATTCATTGAATTATACACGTTTTTTCATCTCTCTTATGAAATATAACTTGCACATCTGTAAAAAAAACGGTATAGTACGCCATCTTTCATGTTAATAAAGGAGTTCATAATGACAAGACCGTCAGGACGTATGCCCGATGAATTAAGAAAAATCGAATTACAAATTAACGTCAACAAACATGCCGAAGGTTCCTGTTTCATCAAATGTGGTGATACCCATGTTTTATGTACGGCTACCGTTGAAGAAAAAGTACCGATGTGGTTAAAAAACGCCGGTCACGGATGGGTAACCGCTGAATATGGGATGCTGCCTCGTGCCACGGGTACCCGTGTCGATCGTGAAGCTAAGAAAGGGCAATCCGGTCGAACACAAGAAATTCAACGTCTTATCGGTCGAGCATTACGAGCCGGTGTCAATTTAAAAGCCATTGACGGATTACAAATTAAAATCGATTGTGATGTGATTCAAGCAGATGGCGGAACACGTACAGCTTCTGTCACCGGTGGTTTTGTCGCTTTATATCTGGCATGCCAAAAACTGCTTCGTTCGGGTAAAATCAAAACCATGCCGATTCAACAAATGGTTGCGGCCGTATCTTGCGGTATTTGTGGCGGTGTGCCTGTTTTGGATTTGGATTATACGGAAGATTCAAATGCCGGTACGGATGCTAATTTTGTTATGACAGACAAAAATACCCTCATTGAAGTACAAGGAACGGCTGAACACGGTGCATTTACACCGGATGAATTAACACAATTGATGAATTTGGCTCAAAAAGGCATTCAAGAATTGATTACCAAACAAAAAGAAGTTTTATCAATATAGGATTTTTTTCATGACACAAACAATTGTTTTGGCAACTCACAACAATCATAAATTACAAGAAGCTCGTTTCATTTTATCGCCGTTGGGGTTTAATATTATCGGGGGAAATGACGTTCATTTGCCGGATATAGAAGAAACGGGCTTAACATTTGAAGACAACGCCCGTTTAAAAGCCATTGCCGGTTTTAAAGCATTAAAACAACCGGTTATGGCTGATGATTCGGGTCTTTGTATTGAAGCAATGGATAATCAACCGGGGGTATTTTCAGCTCGTTTTGCTGAAAAACATGGCGGTTATCCGGCTGTTTTTGACGTGATTAACGAAACATTAAAAGACAATCCCAATCGACATGCTTTTTATGTTTGTGTCATTGCTTTGGCACTCAGTGAAACGGAAGTTTATACATTTACCGGTTATATGCACGGTACATTGGCTCATTTTGCGTCCGGCTCGGGTGGTTTCGGGTATGATCCGTTATTCATTCCCGAAGGAATGGAAACAACATTAGGACATATTCCGGCAGATGTCAAAAACCGATTATCCCATCGATTTAAAGCATTGAAACAGGTTTATGATTTTTTAAACACACACCCTCATCTTTTTAAGGATTTATAATGGCACAACAAATTAAAAAAGAACATCACCCTTCGTCCGGTGCTTCATTAGCACGTATTTTACCCGATGTAACCGGTAAAAGCAGACGTATGTATGTTTTTTTAGCATTGATTGTCCCCGGTTTCGGATTACACAATTTTTATGCCGGCTACAAAACAAAAGGGATGATTCAATTGCTTTGTACTTTTCCGGGGATTTTTTTGATTATTCCTTTTATTATCGGAATTGTTTGGTCGTTATGTGATGCTTTTTATGTCAAACAGGATGCCCTCGGTATTCCTTTTCATCATTAAAGGAGGTTATCTTATGACCCATCAGCACACACACCATCTGCAATCCCATCAAGGACATATTTTGTCGCACACGCATTGCCATCACGGTAACGTGTCTGAAAAAACCGTTCGTTATTTGAGTTTTTCTTTTGTTATTAACCTAGCGTTAAGTGTGGTTGAATTGATTGCCGGATTGATGGCCGGTAGTGTTGCTTTGGTCGGTGACGCATTACACAATGCCAGCGATGCGTTTTCTGTTTTCATTGCGGTTTTCGCTTATAAAATCGGATTAAAAAAAGCCGATAAACGGTTTACTTATGGTTTTAAACGAGCCGAAGTTATCGGTGGTTTTGTTAATTTAATTTTATTATTTATATCCGGTTTATATTTATTGGTCGAAGGCATAACCAAACTTATTTTGCCTCAAAACATAGACGGGATGTTGATTATTTGGGTTTCAGTTGGAGCCGTCTTAATCGATGGGGTAACAGCATGGTTATCGCACAAAGAATCAGCTCATAACGGCAATATGAAAATGCTGTTTATACATAATTTGGCAGATATGCTCGGGTCCATCGGTGTTATTATATCCGGTTTATTGATTGTTTTGTTCGGTTGGATTTTTACAGATGGTATTATTGCCTTGTGTATTGCCGGTTATATGATCGGTCAAGCCGTTATTTCCTTTCCGAACTTTGTGCGTATTTTAATGAATGCAACACCTGCTGGTGTTGACATTGATACTATCCGGACAACGTTATTGCAAATTCCCCACGTTCAGGATGTTCATCATATTCACGTGTGGTGTGTCAATGAACATGATATTTCGCTTGAATGTCATGTTGTATCACCATCTTCAACGGTTGTTAAAACCATTCAACATGTTTTAAAGGAACAATTTAATATTGCACATGTAACCATCCAAATAGATACAGATACGGATTGTGAAACATGTTGTTTTTCTTGTAACGGACACGACAAAGAAGAAAAAAAATGAATCTGAAATTAGGAAGCTGTTTCTTTCTTTTGATAACAATTTGTGTATCAGCAACTGCTCAAACTTATACGCTTGAACACGTTGAAAAAAAAGGAAACGTTTTTTATAACAAAGAAACAAAAACACCGTTAACGGGAACACTTGTCCGTTTATATCCGAACGGGAAACCTTTTACCAAAACAAATTTTAAAAACGGATTGCTCAACGGACAAGCCGTTGGTTTCACGACTGATGGACATATGGAACATCTGATTGAATATCAAGACGATAAAAAACACGGATTGTTTCAACTGTATGATGAAAACGGCACAATCCGATTAAAGGCAACTTTTCAAGAAGATAAACTACATGGATTGTTAACGACCTACACGCCGGACGGGCTTCCTTTTTTTTCAGAAACATATCATAAGGGCGTTTTACAAGGAGAACGTTCTTATTACAATCCGGACGGACGTCTTCAAAAAACATGTCATACCAATAACAACCCAAAAGAAATATGCCCTTAAACAAGTATTTGACTTATTGTTCTTTTGTGATATAATTAACCAAGCGAAAGGATGGTTTTTTATGACACAGGAACATCATTTAATACCGATGGCTATTTGTTATGATTTTGACGGCACATTAGCCCCCGGCAATATGCAAGAATATGGTTTTATCGGTGAGTTGGGCATGACTCCTCAAAATTTTTGGAGTAAAAGTAACAAAATGGCACAAGTTCAAAAAGCCGATGGTATTTCTGCCTATATGAAAATGATGAAAGAAGAATCTTCGGCTCACGACTTACCGTTTAAACGGGCAGATTTTCAACGATATGCTTCACAAGTCCAATTGTTTGACGGCGTTGATACATGGTTTACCCGACTCAATGCATATGCGTTACAAAAGGGAATTGCATTAGAACATTATATTATTTCTTCCGGTTTAAAAGAAATGGTTGAAGGAACATCAATTGCTTCTCATTTTAAAGAAATATTTGCGTCATCATTTATGTATGATGCCAACGGGGTTGCCGTTTGGCCGGGGCTAGTTGTCAATTATACCAATAAAACGCAATTTTTATATCGGATTAACAAAGGGTGTTTGGATGTCAGCGACAATGAATCTGTCAATCGTCACATGAACGATGAAGATAAACCTATGCCGTTTGCTCATATGATTTATATCGGAGATGGGGAAACCGATATTCCCTCCATGAAAACCGTTAAACGGGAAGGCGGGCATACGATTGCCGTTTATAATGAAAAAATCAAAGGGCAACGTCAAAAAGTCAAAAGTTTATTAGGAATTGACCGAGCTGATGTGATTGCTCCGGCTAACTATCAGGAAGGGAAACAAATCGATTTATTTGTCAAAGGTATTATGGAAAAAATTATTGCCGATGTTCATTTAAATCATTTAAAAATACAACTTAATCGATAAGGGGGAATAATGAAAGTCATCAGCAACGGTATTCAAAACGGTATTATTGATGATAAATACGGTAAATTCGGTGTTTGTTTTGATGAAGATATGCCAACATTTTCTTTACCGTTTCAAATTGAAGACGTTCCGTTGGGAACACAATCTTTTGCGGTTATCTTAGATGATAAAGATGCTGTTGAAGTTGCCGGCTTTGTTTGGATTCATTGGTTAATTGCGAATTTAACAACCCCTGTTGTTCCATCCGGTGCCTCAACTGATGAAACAGTTGAGTTGATACAAGGTTTAAACAGTTGGCATAAACCCTGTTATGGAGGAATGGCTCCACCGAACAAACCCCACACTTACGATTTGATTGTATATGCTCTTGATATTGTTTTACCGTTACAAAACGGTTTTACCGTTGAACAACTGAAACATGCCATGCAGGGGCATATTTTAGCCCAAGCCCAAACACATGGAATTTATCGGGATAAATAATGACAGATGATGTTATTTTAAAGGCTGCACACGTTTTAACAAAAGGCGGTTTAATTTTATATCCGACAGATACGGTTTGGGGCATCGGATGTGATGCAACAAACGAAACAGCTGTCCAACGTATTTTTCGTTTAAAAAAACGCTTTAACGAAAAAAGTATGATTATTTTATCGGCTTCGGTTAAAGATATTGAACCGTATGTTGTCACATTATCATCTCTCCATCGACAACTCTTGAGTGAAAATACATATCCTCAAACCGTTATTTTACCGAACGCTTGCCGATTAGCCCCTTCCGTCATACCTTTGGAAAAAACGATTGCCGTTCGTTGTCCGCAACATGATTTTTGCCAACGCTTATTGAAAATATTTCAAAAACCGATTGTATCAACATCTGCAAATGTTTCAGGGGAAAAAACACCAACCGCATTATCTGAAATTACGGACACTATACGAAACGGTGTAGATTTTATCGTCCCGAAAAGATACGATACAAATGCAACAAAGCGTGCTTCTCGCATTATCACAATAGATGAAAACAATCAAATAATCATCCTGCGAAAGTGATTTTTTCAATAAATCCTTTCTTGTTCTACCCCTTTTGCCGAAAAAGAATGTTTTTCTTATCTGTTACAATATTTTACTGGACTTTTTCAGATAAAAAATATATAATGCTCGCATTCAAAAAACCATCAGACAATAAGGGTATAACATGATACAAAATATGAGAAATATTGCGATTATCGCACACGTTGACCACGGTAAAACAACATTTGTTGATGCTTTTTTAAAACAAAGCGGGGCTTATCGGGAAAACCAACAAGTTGTTAATTGTGCCATGGATTCGAATGATTTAGAACGGGAACGGGGTATTACGATTTTTGCGAAGTGTACATCCGTTGAATGGAATAATACACGTATTAACATTGTTGACACACCCGGACACGCTGATTTCGGCGGTGAAGTGGAACGGATTTTGTCAATGGTTGACGGCGTTATTTTATTGGTTGATTCAGCTGAAGGTCCGTTACCGCAAACAAAATTTGTTTTATCGAAAGCGTTGAATTTAGGATTGCGGCCGATTGTTGTTATTAACAAAATTGACCGTTCTGATGCACGTCCGACAGAAGTTCACAATGAAATTTTTGATTTGTTTGCTAATTTAGGTGCAACGGAAGAACAATTGGATTTTCCGACTTTATTTGCTTCCGGTCGGGAAGGATGGGCTGTTGCGGACTTATCTGACGAACGTAAAGATATTACACCTTTATTCAATAAAATTTTGGAACACGTACCGGCTCCGCAATGCGATGTCAATGGTCCGTTTAAAATGCTGGTCACAACATTGGAAGCCGACCCGTTTGTCGGACGTATTTTAACGGGTCGTATTGTTTCCGGTCGTATTAAAACAAATCAAATGATTAAGGCTCTTTCACGAGAAGGTCGTGTGGTTGAAAATGCTCGTGCTTCAAAAATTATTGCGTTCCGAGGGTTAAAAAGACAACCTATTGATGAAGGGATTGCCGGTGATATTGTCAGCATTGCCGGATTAACAGACGCAACCGTTGCTGATACATTATGTGATCCGTCCGTTACAGAAGCATTGCATGCCGAACCGATTGACCCACCGACATTAGCAATGACTTTTTCCATTAACACCTCTCCTTTGTCCGGCACGGAAGGAGACAAAGTAACTTCTCGTATGATTTGGGACAGATTATGTAAAGAAGCCGAAGGAAATATTGCCTTGCGTGTTTCGAGAACAGATACAACGGATGCGTTTGAAGTTGCCGGTCGAGGAGAATTGCAACTGGGTGTTTTGATTGAAACAATGCGTAGAGAAGGATATGAATTATCGGTATCACGTCCTCGTGTTGTCTTTAAAGAAGATGAAAACGGCCAAAAATTAGAACCGATGGAAGAAGTTGTCATTGATGTTGATGATGAATACACAGGCGTTGTTGTTGAAAAAATGAGCTTACGCAAAGCTGAAATGACAGAAATGTTACCTAGTGGCGGTGGCAAGACACGATTGACATTTGTGGCTCCGTCTCGGGGGTTGATCGGCTATTACAGCGAATTTTTAACAGATACATGCGGAACCGGCGTTATGAATCGTTTGTTTCATAGTTACGCCCCTCACAAAGGGACGATTACGGGAAGACGAAACGGGGTTTTAATTTCCACGGAACAAGGAAAAGCTGTTCCGTATGCGTTATGGAATATCCAAGAACGAGGACCGTTATTTATTCCGGCCGGCGCGATGGTTTATGCCGGTATGATTATCGGAGCCAATGCCAAACCGGGGGATATTGAAGTCAATCCGATTAAAGGCAAAAAACTGACAAACATGCGTGCTGCCGGTAAAGATGATAACGTTTTATTGTATCCGCCTCGCATTATGCCGTTAGAAATGGCTTTGTCTTATATTGAAGATGATGAATTGGTTGAAGTAACACCTAAAAACATCCGCTTAAGGAAAAAATATTTAGACAGCAATGAACGACGTAAATTTGAACGGCGTAAAGAAGATTAAAAAACAAAACACGGGAAACAAAACACCGTTTCCCGTGTTTTTTACAACAGGAGTGACCATGTCATCATTACCACAACATCCATCAACCGGCATATCATGGTTTCAAGCCTTAAAAGGTTATTTAAAACCGGCTGTTTTGGTTTTTTTGTTTTTAGGTTTTTCATGTGGGATACCGATGAGCTTAATTGGTTATTCTTTGTCACTTTGGTTAGATGATACCGCCGTTGGTTTAGCCGTTATCGGTTTCTTTGCGTTGGTTTTATTACCATATAATTTTAAATTTTTATGGGCTCCGTTGATTGATAAAGTGCGATTACCGATATTAGCCGATTGTTTGGGAGCACGCAAAGCATGGTTAATCATCTTTCAATTGGGGTTAATTGGCAGTATTATCGGATTAGCGTGTTTTTCTCCGGACACAAATACTTGGCTTTTTACGTTTGAAAGCACGATAGACGGACAAAAAACAACGATTGTCTTACCCATGCAAACATATCTGTTTGCGTTATTAACGGCTTTTTTTGCTGCCAGTCAAGATATTGTAGTGGATGCGTTACGCATTGCTACATTGAAAAAAGAAGAATACGGAGAAGGTGCCGGTTTGTACCAATTCGGTTACCGAATGGGTATGTTACTTGCCGGAGCCGGTGTTGTAGCGTTATCTGTTTTAATTTCATGGCAAAATGCTTATTTGTTGTGTGCCTTTTTATTAAGTATCGGCTTTGTGACCACATTTTTTGTTAAAGAACCCGTCACACCTATTGTTTGTCTTCATAACAAAGTTTATGATATGTTTATTGAACCGTTTCATAATTTTATAAAACGTCATCAATATTGGTTGGCTTTGTTGTTTTTTATCGTATTATATAAATTATGCAATGCCGTATTGGGACGTATGGCTCTGCCATTTTATAAAGATATGGATTTTTCAAAATATGAAATCGCTTTGATTTCAGGAACAATCGGCCCTTGGGTTACCATATTCGGGATAGCCCTCGGGGGTATTTTAGTTATGAAAAAACCGATTTTAAAATTATTATTTGCTTTGGGTTGCATTGAAATTTTAACATCTGTTGTTTTTGCTGTTTTTTCATTGTTTCCGCATAGTGTTTGGTTGTTTATTATTGTTATTTTATTTGATAATATTGTCGGCGGAATGGGAGGTGCGGTGTTTGTAGCGTTTTTATCCGGATTATGTGCCAAACAATTTGCAGCAACGCAATATGCGTTATTAACGGGACTGATGATGTTTGCTGTTTCCGTTATTTCGGTTTACAGTGGTATCTGGGCTGAAAACATGGGCTGGTTTTTATTTTTTATATTTACAGGCTGTTTAATGATTCCGGCATTGATATTGCTTTCATGGCTGATAAAGATATCGGCTCTTACTCATATAAAGGAAATATAACATGCGTTTTATTGTTTTTTTTAATGACCATCCGAAAGTTATGAATTTTGATATACGAGCTTGGGATAATGCAACCCAACATCCGAATTTTAGGGGAGAAATGACTCATAACTTATTTATTAAGCATTTCCGCTTTAATCCGGATAATGTCTTTTTACTGGGAGATATTATTTACAATCAAACCACAAAACAATGGGAAATAGATACAAAACGACCATTGGTTTCTTTGTGTCAAAATAAAGAACAACAACAAGAATTGGTTCAATTTGTCCAACAAACCATTCAACAAAAATTTGCTCATAATCACGAAGCTATTCGCCAATCACTTTGGGAACAAGAACAAATCAGGCAACAACAAATACAAAAACATTTCGAAACATTGGTTCGATAAGTTATGTACACCAATTACAATCTATTATCATATCGGCTTTAAAACAAAAAAATAATAAAAAAGATAAGTTATGCTTGCAAAAATATAAAAATTAACATATGGTTAATAAATGGAAGTTTGTTTCGTTGATAAAAGGACACAAGCATGCGTGTATTATTGATTGAAGATGATAAAACAGTCAGCCAAAATATTGCTTTAATTTTGAAAAAAGAAAATATGGTTGTTGATTTGTCCTATTTAGGCGAAGACGGTATAGAAGTCGCCAAATTGTATGAATATGACATTATTATTCTGGACTTACTATTACCGGACATGGAAGGCTATGAAGTTTTACGCAGGTTAAGATCTTCACATATTGAAACACCGGTTTTGATTTTGTCAGGATTAACAACACCGGATAAAAAAGTCAAAGGATTCGGTTGCGGAGCAGACGATTATTTAACCAAACCGTTTGACAGAACGGAATTGATTGCACGGGTTAATGCTATTGTTCGGCGGTCTAAAGGACATTCTGATCCGATTATTCGGACAGGGGGCATGGAAATCAATCTTAGTTCCAAAGTTGTTACGATTGATGGTAAAATTTTAAATCTAACCAGCAAAGAATATGCTTTATTTGAATTACTGGCACTTCGTAAAGGGACAACGATTAACAAAGAACAATTTTTAAATCATTTATACGGCGGAATGGACGAACCCGAAATGAAAATTATTGATGTTTTTTTATGTAAAATTCGGCGAAAAATTGAAAAAATTACCAAAAATGACGATTATATTCAGACTGTTTGGGGTCGTGGTTACATTTTAAGAGATTTGCCGATTAAAGAAAAAGTTAAAAACTAAATTAAACAAATTATGGGATAGATTGTTAAGCATTCTGACTGTTTCGGTTAATCAGTAATTGGGTGGCTCTGTCTTGATTTTCATCAAAAGAAAAACATTGAGCATTTTCACGTAGTGTTTTAAAACCACGAGCAAATTCCACTTGATCTACCCGATTGTCGTCATTTGTGTCTAACGATTGACGTTTTTTTTGCCATTCCTGCTCCGTTAACGGACCGGTTATTTCTTCTAATTGCTTTCGACCGGCATCTTCATCTGATTTTTGAGCAACCCGAATAGCAGCTCGCGTGGTATAATGGACGCCGGTAACAACAGCCGCTTCGGCCAGTTTTCCTCCTGCCAAACCAGCTAAATCTTTACCGACATCATCCATAACGGTTGATGATATTCGAACAGATTTTTCACGTGTACCCATATATTCATCATGCAGAATATCATATTCACGACCCATACCACCTATAACAGCCATTCCCCGAGACACATCGCCGGTAGCAACCTCATAAGCTCCTTTTACAACATTTTCCCCTCGTTTAAGGAAAAATGAGACACCGGGAATAAAACTCAAAACCAAAGATATAGCATTCCATAACCGTTCGAGCAGAGAACGTTTTTCCTGTTCAGCAGGGGAATCGGGCATATCATTTGTTGGGTGTTTGTCTGAATCCATTATTATTCTCCTTATCAAGTCCCATTATACTCTATTTTTAAACAATAGACAACTTTTTATTTTAAGAAGTCTGTGAATCGATGATACAGCTTGTCTATGTCATAAAAATACATTTATATTTAGAGTTGTCCTTTCAAAAAAAATATGCTACACTTAAAAAGTTAATCGTTTATCAAGGAGGGATATCATGAAACGTATATTAAACTTTTTCGTATTGGGTCTTGTTTTATCAGGTGTTTGTTTGATGGCAACTGCTGTTGAAGCTAAAATAAAATTTTCAAATATTGACAAAGAAACACCCAGCGAAGGATATGGCGGTAAATATGGCGGTCCGTCTTTTGACCCCAAAGCAATGGATGAAGATAAAATGAAAAATCATTCTTAATTTTATGACATATGTAAAATGCCCTGTATTGTTGCAGGGCATTTTTTATAACTATGTTGCATACAAAATTACAACAATCGACAAACAACCTGTCCCGTTTCTTCATTAACAACGGCTGTTCGATTGTTCATTTTATTACAATCAGCAATTGATTTTTCATCTGAACCGATTTCAATATTATCTTGTGTCGCATTTTCATTATAACAATTAGCGTGAATATCAGCAAATTCTAAATCCGTACACGATTCAATACAATAAGCTTTTAAATTACCCAAGGTTACATTACCCGTTGTAATAGCACGATATCCCGTACATGAAGAACAAAGATTTTGTGAAGCAGCGGATGTTAAAATTTCAACTTTTTTACCACCCATACCACATCCGATACATTCACCTGTATCAGCTCGTAAAAAGGTATTGGCTTCACTACATAATCCATATAAACACTGTCCTTTGCTAAACCGTCTGTTCCCACAATGTTTACATTGTTCCTTTCCTGCCTCATTATCACCAACAGATATTTCCTTTGTTATATCGCATCGATAACAAATACCGTCTTGATCTCGAAACATTTTATCTTCAAAATTCTGATTTTTAATATTTTGCTCATACGTTGCGATATAACTTGTTGCGTCATCTTTTAAATCACTGTATAGATAAGTTGGAATTGTATTGCCAATATTATTACAAACAGCTGATGTTTGAGGTTTAAACAAAACACATCTACCATTTATCATAACTCGATTTTTGCAAGCCTCACATTCCGATTCAATCGCTGACGTACATCCTAAACCACCACATCCACTTGCTGAACAAGATACACACTTCCCTTGTGATACATGGAAACCATTCTGACAATTTTTCAAAGCACAATAAATTAAACCATTAGGTGCTGAACCAATAATCGGTGCATTATCACCGGAAACAACTTGCCTTTCATACGGTGATGGACAAGATGTACAACTTTGTCTTAATTTATCGCTGTTAGGATTGATAAGTGAATGGGCATTATAATAATCACCAACGGTATTACATGAAAGACAACCATATCTACCATTAAAATTTCCTTCTCCACAGTCTTTATAGCAATATTTATCATCACTATAACGTCCTTTGATTGCCCCACCTGTTCCAAATTTTCCATTTGAATCTTTCATACAATTGGTGGTGCAGCCTGATTTTTCTTCACTTTCGATTTCAACCGGCTTCGTCTCATCACATCCATAACAAGCCCCATCTAAACCTTTAAATTGACCAACATCACAATTTTTATCTAAATAGCAATAACCGTCACTATTCACTTTTCGTCCACAATTGATACACATTTGATAATAAATGCTTGTTTCATCGGTACCAACATATCCGCTTTCTGTGGACGAACAAGGACGACAAACACCAAATGACAACATGGCATCGCTTTTAATTTTATCTTGCCACTGGCGCTTACAATTGACGTCTTCCGGATTGGCTTGACAAACCAAAATCGATTCATCTTCATCCGGTTGAATACAACGTGGTAAACATCGACCATCTTCCACTCGGCGTGGAGCTGTTGTCGGACAATTATTGCATATTTTTGCTGCTTCTTCAAGAAGGGCCGGATTACGTGATGGCAAAAAATGTCTAATATTTACTGAACAAGAAGCACATGTTTTAAGTGTACCACCACTCCAATTTTTACCCATAAAAGTCCCTTCTTCACAATTAAATACTTTGGAACATGCCCAGGTAGTAATATCTTTCCAAACATAGTTACCACACGCATTACACTGGTCAACAGATTCTTTATCATTTTCATTGATAGCATAAGCTACTTCTTCTTGACACGAAATACAACCATCAGATTTAGATTGATAAGAAATCCCCATCGTGCATGTTTTAGAACAATATGTATTTTCGGTATTACTTTCAATAATACGCTGTTGCTGACTTTCAGCACAAGCTTGACATGATTGCAATCCGGTCACTTCATCTTTACCAAATTTTTCATCCCGATCAATGATAATATTACCGGCATAACTGCATTCAACACAAATACCGTTTTTAGAACGAAAATACCCCGCTTCACAAGCTTCTATATCAACTTTTTCACATGTATTATCTATATCATTACAAACCTTACCTGTAGGACATTGATCGCTTGTTTCACATTCCACACAAGCTTTTTTAGAAGAACTGCAAACACTTTTAGAACCGGAACAGGTTGTTTGACACAAATGATTAGTTCCACAATAAAAACAACCTTCACCACAATCGGTATCGGTAATACATAACCCATGCCCCGAATCAAAATCACCTAATATATCAAACGAAAATAACATTGTTTTATTCGCAGAATCATCCGAACCACAAATACCAACATCGCCGTTAAAAATGGTACCATTTTCTCCATCAACAACCATAGCATAAACAGATTTGTATTGTCCGGTTAACACAAATTTACAAACACGGGGAGAAACATTATCAACATTGATTTGAAATAAATTATCATCAGGGGCTGTTTCAATACCAATCGGATAACCTGTTTGTGTTGTATCGGCCCATTCATCTATCGTTTCAGGCAGTTGTGTTTCTTGATATTTATGCCAAATATCTTGCCCACGCAGATTGACTTCATAGATAATATCGTTTGCCCGATATTTGTCCATCGCAAAGGTGTAACCATAAATCCCGCCGATTGAAAGAACACCAATAACTGCCAAAACGCCCAAGATTTCCACCATACTGCGACCTGTTTCAGCATTTTTTTGTTTAAAATATCCGTTTAAAAAAGCGTTTAAAATTTCCATAGAGCCCCCATTTTAAAAGTGAATAAAATCAGACGGTTATTTTTCAAAAATGTGTCAAAAAAACGTCCCTTTTTTGAACGCTTTTTTTGGGGTAAAGTTACACTTTTTTAAAAACAAAAAAATCATGAAAAATCAAATAATTATAAATTTTAGTTGACAACTGAATAAATCTAAAATATTATGTCAAAAAAAGGGACGTTTTTTTGACACATTTTTTCGAGTTAATGTATTGATTTTGTTATATTTTTATTTTGACCGTTTAGAAAAATTTCAAACGGTTTTTTTGATGTGTTTTTTAGGGGATTTTAAGAACATTGTTGCCGATTCGTTTTTATGAATTTATCAGAATCTTGTGTTGTTTGCTACCATAATTCGATGAGATGCTGAAACAAGTTCAGCATGATAAGAAGGGACATTTGGGAACTGTTTTTTGACTCAATCAAGTCTTTTTAATGATTCGTTGGAGGATATCTGTATTTTATCAGGTTAAGCTTTCTTTTTTATATTTCGTATAAGGTATAATTTTTATGATGATATGGTTTTAATTGCAGGATATCTTCTTAAAAAAATTAAGTTTATAAAAAACGGTTTACCTTTTTTAAGTTGGTAAACCGTTCTATGTTTTATCAAAATCGGTGCTAGTCGTTTTTTGTTCTGGAATTATGTTGTTGTGATTTTTTGAAAAATTCATCTAATCGACGAGCGATAATACCGTTAATGCTGGTAGCAGGATATTGACCGTCCTTATCTGGTTTACCGGCTTTTTTACCGGTTAAAATTTCCATCCCTTCATCTATTGTGCTGACAGCGTAAATATGAAATAATCCTTCTTGAACAGCTTGAACAACATCTGTTGATAACATTAGATTATGCACTGTGCTTTGTGGTATAATAACCCCTTGTTTACCGGTTAATCCTTGCTTTTTACAAACAGTAAAATACCCTTCGATTTTGTCATTAACGGCACCGACTGCTTGAACTTGTCCTAATTGATTAACTGAACCGGTTACGGCAATTGATTGATTCAACGGAATTTCCCCAATGGCTGACAATAAACAGTATAATTCCGTTGATGAAGCTGAATCACCGTCTAGTTCAGAATAGGATTGTTCAAAAACCAAACTGGCATCCAAAGATAAGGGTGTTCCTTTGGAAAAACGAGCCGCTAAAAATGAAGATAAAATCAATACCCCTTTGGAATGTAAGGCTCCTCCCAATTCAACTTCTCGTTCAACATCAATTAAATCACCGTGACCCATGCGAACTTGACATGTTACACGGTTGGGACGACCAAACGAAAATGACCCGTAACTATGCACAACCAGTGCATTTAATTGTCCGATACGGTGTCCGGACGTTTCAATGGCTATTGTGCCTCGTTCAACCATATCCAAAATTTCTTGTTGCATGGCTCCGGAACGTTTACGTTTGGCTTGTAACGCTTCTTCAATATGACATGGTTCCACTTTTTTGGATTTCGCCTGTGTCGCAAAAAAGGCCGATTCTCGCATTAAATCGTTTACATGCGTCATAAATGTACTTAAATGATAGCAATCTCCCGATAAGCGAGCCGCATATTCCAATGTCCGGCGGATGGCATCATTCGAAAACGGTTTTAATTTTTCATGACGGGCAAAGTTAACTAAAATTTGAGCGTAAATCCGTTCCGTATCATGTGTTCGATTCATTTTTTCGGCAAATCGTGATTGAATCTTAAATAATTCGCCAAATTCATCATCTCGTTCCATCAGCATATAATATAAACCGGCTTCGCCGATTAAAATAACTTTAACAGATAACGGAATGACGGCCGGCATTAAAGATACAACGCCCGAAATAGAATTATCATCCGTACCGGATTCCATTTTGATTTCTTTGGAAAATAATGACCGTTTTAAAGCATTCCATACATATTCATTTTCAAGTAATTCACGGGCTTCAATAATTAAATACCCCCCGTTCGCCTGATGTAAGGCACCGGCCCGAATCATGGAAAAATCAGAAATAAGAGAGCCTAAATGTTGTTGTCGTTCGATTTTACCGACTAAATTTGATAAAGTCGGGTGATTTAAATGTACAACAGGGGCTCCGGAATTGATTTTATGGGATACAAATAAGTTAACCGTGTAACGAGCCCATAACTCCGTCAATTGTTCGGTAATCAATTCAATATTGTTTTCGTTCGGTTGAATGGCAAAAAAAGCAATATTGTCCAAAATATCTTGCTTAATTGCATCTAAATAAGATGTTATAACACTTGATTTAGCATACGTTTTACGAACGGGATTGATAATTGTTTTTAAAACTTTTTCCGCCATTTCTGCGTGGAGTTGTTCCAAAATTTGTTGTTGTGAGGCTTCCCAATTCGGCATATCTTTAATTGTGTTTTCCAACCGTTCTTGTGCTGCATTGAGTTGACTTAAAATATCCTTACGTTCTTCTTTGGGTAGTTTATTAAATGTTTTCGGTGTTAATACTTTTCCGTTTTTAACCGGAGCAACGGCAACCCCGGCCGGCATACGCATTAAGGTTACATTTTCCGTTTCAACAATGGTTTCCAGCTCACTGAAATATTTTTCTTTGGCTTGACGACATTGTTGGTCAATGTGAGCCAATTGAATCCGATATGTTTCATCGTTAAATAAAGCCGGTAAATTGATTTTTAAAGCTGATACCATTTTTTTGATATCTTTAACGAATGTTTTACCGCTACCGGCCGGAAAATTAACGGCAATCGGTTGATGAGGTGTTTCAAAATTATGAACAAAACACCAATCATCCGGTGTTTTTTGTTTTGAGGCATATTCTTTAACCGTTTGAATGGTCAAAACCGTTCGTCCGACTCCTTTCGGTCCCGTGCAAAAGATATTATAACCGTTTGCTTTCATTTGAATACCAAAGTTAATCGCTTCTAATGCTGTATCCTGTCCTAAAATCGGGCTGTTTTTTTCCAAAGACGCAATATCTTCATCCGTTAACAGGCTTTTTGTATAGATTTGTTCGGGTGTTAATTCATATTTGTTCATTTTTTTCTCCGTTTTGAGACTGTTATACACTTATTTTTTTTAAAAAAAAAGAGGGTTACCCGAAATAAATAAAAAAAGATGAGGAAATGGTATTTTTTTTGTGTCTTTTTTTGAAAAAATATTTTATAGTAAGAAAAGAAAAAAATATCGTCACACGCAACAAGAAAAGGAAAAAACATGATGAAACTGACAATTGAACGGGGATTATTACTAAAAGCACTTTCACACATTCAAAGCGTTGTTGAAAGACGTCAAACAATACCTGTTTTATCAAATGTGTTGATTGAAACGCAAGGGGATATTGTTTCTTTGCGTGCTACGGATAATGAAATTGAAATTGTTGAAAAATTACCGGCCGGTGTAGAAACACAAGGGGCCGTTACCATTCCGGCACATAAGTTGTATGATATTGTCAAAAAATTACCGGAAGGGTCTCAATTACAGATGGCTTATGTCGAAGAAACAGGGCAAGTTTCATTGGTTTCAGGTCGTTCAAAATTTGCATTATCGACATTGCCGGCAGATGGATTCCCGTCTATGATGATGGAAGAAACGCCGTTTTCTTTTTCTGTCAACGCCAAAGATATGGTCGATTTAATTGCTAAAACGGGATTTGCTGTTTCGATGGAAGAAACCCGTTATAATTTAAACGGTATCTATATGCACGAAAAAAAAGGAGCCGAATCAAAATTAACGGCTGTTGCAACGGACGGACATCGGTTGGCTTGTGCCGGTATTTCGTTACCGCAAGGAGCTGAAGGCATGCCGGGGGTTATTATTCCTCGTAAAACAATTAACGAATTGGCAAAATTAGCCGGAGAAACAGAAGATGCCGTTCAAGTTTCTTTATCTGCAAATCAGATTCGTTTTTCAATGGGAGATGTTGTATTGTCATCTCGGTTAATTGACGGAACGTATCCGGATTATGAAAAAGTTATTCCGATTAACAATGACAAAAAATTACAAGCTCATGCCGAAACATTAACAGATGTTATTGAACGTGTTTCAGTTGTTTCTGAAAAATCTCGAGGCATTAAATTGTCTTTAAGCAACGGATTGTTACAAGTTTTTGCTGCTTCGGTTGATGAAGGTTCGGCCGAAGATGAAATGGATGCCGTTTATGATGGTGAATCGGTTGAAATCGGGTTTAATTATCGGTACTTGTTGGATATTTTGGGACAAGTTAAAAGCGAAACGGTTCAGATGTATTTGCAAGACAGTGCTTCTCCTGTTATCTTGCAAGACGAAGCCGATGACAATGCGTTATATGTTTTAATGCCAATGCGTGTATAGAAAACGGAGCATTGATGATTTTTTCCAAAACCGGTCTTTTGAATTTGCGTCTGACGAATTTTCGATCATATGCTTATCTCGATATGAAATTAGACGAATCGTTTACACCTGTTGTTTTAACGGGATATAACGGTGCCGGTAAAACAAATGTTTTGGAAGCTGTTTCATTTTTAACAGCCGGAAAGGGTTTGCGGTCGGCTCGATTGAGTGATGTTGGACGGCGGTCAAATCCGGAAGCGTTGTATAATGCGGATGTAATGCAGTTACCGGAACGGTGGAGTGTATCGGCTCGGGTTCAAAATAAGGATGGTTTGTATCAAATCGGAACGGGAACGGTTGACGGTTCAGAACGCAGACAAATTCGCATTGATGGTAAAAATACATCTAAACAAAGTGATTTAGGACGTATTTTAAGATGTTTGTGGTTAACGCCGGCACAAGATAGATTGTTTTGCGGTGACCCACAAGCTCGCAGACGTTTTTTGGATAGATTGGTACAAGCTTTTGACGCCACACATGCAACTCGCTTAACGGAATATAATAATGCCTTTAAACAATGGAGTTGTTTGTTACGGGAAGGGCGATTTGATGACCGGTGGTTAAGCGGGTTAGAAATGCAAATGGCGACATACGGTGTTGCCATTGCGGCCTCTCGTATTGATGTGATTGAACGTATCAGTCATTATTTGGCACAACCGATATCGTCTGTATTTCCGACACCGGATGTTGTTTTAACAGGTGTTGTTGAACAAAGTTTATTGATAAAAAGTGCATTGCAAGCGGAAGAAGATTTTGCCAGTTCACTTAAACGAATGCGTAAAATTTATGCTGACGGAGGCAGTATCGCCGGTCCTCATACAGCAGATTTTAAAGTTATTCATGCTCAAAAGGGGATAGATGCTGCTTTGTGTTCAACCGGTGAACAAAAAGCATTATTGTTGTCGATTATTTTAGCAGAAATGAAGACGCAATTACAAGAACAGGGTGTTTGTCCGTTACTGTTATTAGATGAAGTAACGGCTCATTTAGATTCTAATCGCCGTCATATTTTATTTGATATTTTGACAGATTTACCGACACAGGTTTGGATGACGGGAACGGATAGTGAAAATTTTGTTTATTTGGCAGAAAAAGCACAATTTTTTGATGTGCGTGAATCAAATTTAAGTTTACAAAATGTAGCATAAGGGAAGAAAAATGACAGAAGAAATTAAAATCGCAGAAACGCAATATAATGCTGATTCTATTAAAGTTTTAAAAGGATTAGACGCTGTACGCAAACGGCCCGGAATGTATATTGGCGATACCGATGACGGGACGGGTTTGCACCACATGGTTTATGAAGTATTGGATAATTCCATTGATGAAGCGTTGGCCGGATATTGTACGCAGGTTGATGTGATTTTAAATGCGGACGGGTCAGTTGCCGTTGTTGATAATGGTCGGGGTATGCCGACTGATATTCATAAAACAGAAGGTATTTCAGCGGCTGAGGTAATTATGACACAATTACATGCCGGCGGTAAATTTGATAATAATTCATATAAAGTTTCCGGCGGTTTACACGGCGTGGGTGTATCGGTTGTAAATGCGTTATCGGATTGGTTGGAATTGCGGATATGGCGAAATGATAAAGAACATTTTGTCCGGTTTGAAAACGGTAACACGGTTGAACCGTTAAAAGTTGTCGGAGATACCCCCGGCCGGCATGGTACAATGGTTACATTCCATCCTTCAAAGGATACATTTTCAGCGACAGAATTTAGTTTTGAAACATTGGAACACCGTATTCGTGAATTGGCTTTTTTAAATTCCGGTGTTTGTATTCATTTAACGGACAATCGGTCCAGCGAACCTCGTACGGTTGTTTTACATTATGAAGGCGGTATTTTGGAATTTGTTAAATATTTAAATCGTTCCAAAAATTCATTGCATGAAGCTCCGTTTGATTTAAGCGGTGAAAAAGACGGCATTACGGTTGAAGCCGCTTTTGAATGGACGGATGGGTATCATGAAACGTGCTTGTGTTTTACAAATAATATTCCGCAACGAGATGGGGGGACACACTTGGCCGGTCTTCGGGCGGCTTTAACCCGTACGATTAACAATTATGCGATGAGTTCGGGGTTAACTAAAAAGGAAAAAGTGGATTTATCCGGTGAAGACATGCGTGAAGGATTGACTGTTGTTTTGTCTGTTAAAGTGCCTGACCCGAAATTTTCATCACAGACAAAAGATAAATTGGTTTCATCGGAAGTCCGTCCGGTTGTTGAAGGTATTGTCGGCGATAAATTAGAGCAATGGTTTGAAGAACATCCGGCAGAAGCCCGTAAAATTATCGGTAAGGTTGTAGAAGCGGCAGCAGCTCGTGAAGCGGCTCGTAAGGCTCGGGAATTAACCCGCCGAAAAGGGGCTTTGGATATGGCTTCTTTACCTGGGAAATTGGCTGATTGCCAAAGTAAAGATCCGGCTGATTCCGAAGTCTTTATCGTTGAAGGGGATTCTGCCGGCGGTTCTGCTAAACAAGGACGGGACAGAACACATCAGGCTATTTTACCGCTACGAGGTAAAATTTTAAATGTAGAACGGGCTCGATTTGATAAGATGTTATCTTCTGCCGAAATCGGTACAATTGTAACGGCATTGGGAACGGGTATCGGGCGAGATGATTTCAATATTGATAAAATTCGTTATCACAAAATTATCATCATGACCGATGCTGATGTTGATGGAGCTCACATTCGCACATTATTATTAACCTTTTTCTTCCGTCAAATGCCCGAAGTGATTGAAAAAGGATATGTTTATATTGCTCAACCGCCTTTATATCGAGCGAAACGAGGTAATTCGGAAATTTATTTAAAAGACGATAAAGCCATGGAAGAATATTTGATTCAGGTCGGTACAACAGACGCTGTTTTGGTATCTCGAAAAGGTGAACAAATTGCCGGTGCTGATTTAATTGCTCGTGTAGAACAGGCTCGTATTGCTCGTAATTTGATTTTAGGCATGTCGAACAGATTGCCGGCTCGCATTGTCGGACAAATGGCTGTTCAAGGGTTATTTGAACAAGGGGCTGTTTGTGATAATAACTTTGCTGAACGGTTGGATGCGATTGAACCGGAATATGAACGGGGTTGGCGGTGTGAAACATTGGCTGACGGTTCTTTTGTTTTAGAAAGAACATTACGAGGTGTTACGGAACGCCATGTCATTGACCAAACATTGTTGTCTTGTGGGGAAGCACGCAAACTCAATGAAATGGCCGCTGATTTAAAAGAATTTTATGCAGAACCGTCTTTCTTACAAACAAAAGACGGAACACATGAAATTCATGACCCTGTTTCATTAGCAGAAGCTATCTTTAAAACAGCGAAAAAAGGGATTGCCATCAACCGATATAAAGGATTGGGTGAAATGAATCCGGAACAATTATGGGAAACAACCTTAGATCCGAATGCTCGCCGTTTATTACAGGTTAAAATTACCCATCAAGACGAAGCGGAACAAGTCTTTTCCTGTTTAATGGGAGATGTTGTTGAACCACGGCGTGACTTTATTCAGCAAAACGCATTAGATGTTGCAAATTTAGATATTTAATGATATAATAAAACCGGCTGTATTTTAAAGGAGGATACATGAGTTGTTTAAATGTAGCCGGTCGAGGTTGTTTGACAACCTTATTTGTCATGGCCGGTTTAGTTGGCGCCGGAACGGTTATGTCCGGTTTAAAAAGTTGTGGAAAATCGACCGGCAATATTGTAACGGATGTTGTGGAAGTATCAAAAGACGCAACGGAAGCCGTATCAGATTGGCGTGATTTTGAAGACGTTAAAACACCGACAGGTAAATTTAAAATTGATTTTGTCAGTCGATTCGGTCCGAACAAGCGATTTGAATTTGTTGTTCAAGGACGGGATAAAGACGGACAGGTTAAAATGAAAATGCGTGAACTTGGGGGTGAAGATACGTCACTGGGTGGTATGGCTCGGTTTAACGTTATTTTCTGGGAAGCTGCTTATCCGGAAAAGAAAGGTTTAGCTTTTCAGTTATGTCTAAATGAATCCAGCGGAGCCTTTGTTCG
The DNA here is from genome assembly GCA_017467335.1 of Alphaproteobacteria bacterium. GTDB lineage: Bacteria > Pseudomonadota > Alphaproteobacteria > CAAHEQ01 > UBA3637 > RGIG4140. The sequence goes on along the minus strand of JAFTSJ010000035.1, from coordinate 10,977 downwards.
TTCATATGACGCATCATTGCCCACATTGATTATTACGGATGGGGAACGGGTAACGGGACATCGACAGGAAAATGCCAATGTAACGTTTGATATGCAAATACCGGATTTAAGACGGTCCAAAAGTCGGGGTCGCAAAGAATTGTCGTTGCCGGATAAGCAAGTTGACATTCCGCAAAAAGTTATTGATGAACATGATATTAACGGTGTTCCGTTGGTTGTTCCGAAAAAAGTTCAACGGTCTTATCAACATGAAAGAACCTATTTTTAATGAAAACTTGTCATGTCAAAAGGTGGTTGAAAAACCACCTTTTTTGTCACAAAGTAATGCCCCTTAATATCTGAATGGTTACGATAACAAATAATGACGACCTGCTTAAAATTGCAAAGCCCGTTGAGCCGCCGGCGATAAAGGCACGTTGGGTTTTGTTTCTGTTTCTGATTTTACCGAGGCATTAGGGATTGCGTCTTGTTGATGAGATGTTTTTTCATCAGACGGTTTTGCTTGTGTTGTCGAATGATTTAAATCAAGTGTATCACGAACATCACTTGTATCGGATTTTTCGTTTTCCTGTTCCAGTAAATCAGATTTGTCAGATACGTCCGAAAAGTCAGATGGCAGGGAAGCTTTGAGGTGTTCTTGTCGAATTTCTTGTACCAATGACGGCTTATCTTTAAATCGTATGCCCCATTGGTCGATATATTGAACAAGTGTGCGATGATACGAATCTTTATCGGCTTTTATTTTTTTCAATTCTTCTGCTAATTTTTCTTTATAAACACGGCAGTCCGTATGAGATGAAAAGACAAAAAACAATTCAGGAGAAATCAATGTTTTCGGTTCAAAATGGATATCGTTTGTTAATTTATATCTTCGAATTTCGGCTTCGGCTCCATACAAACCGGTTATCATAAAATCAACTTTTCCTTCCAGTAACATACGGAAAGCCTTTTTAGAACCACTGACTTGTACGATTTCCAAATCCTTAGGTAATTGTTGAAAAATTAACGAATATATCATTTCTTCCTGACGTACGACCCCTTTTAAGCCCCGTAAATCTTCCCATGATTGGACGGGACGTTCTTTCCCTTTTAAGAAAATGGTCATAATAGGGTTGGTAAAATAACTGGGAAATAATAAATTGACACCTGTTCCTAACGTCCGGCGGTCATAATATGCTCCGACAACAACATCAATTTTTCCTCGCCGTAAATCTCGCATGGCATCTTGATAAGATGTATAACCGATATTGGCTGTCTTCAATCCGATATTGTGAGCCATTTGTTCAAATAAATCATATGCAAAACCGGCGTTATGGTATTGTGCTTTTTTTAAACCGGAAGGAGGTGTTACATTCACCCAACCGAATGGTGGATTGGTAACAAAACCGGCAATACGCATGGGTTCGGCTTTCCCACAACTGATTTCGGATTTTATCCGGCGTTTCTTTTTATTTTTTGATTTTTCTTCTTCAACCACCGTTTCTGTTTTTGCTTGTTGAAAGCGATTTTGTTTTGTTTCTTTTGGTGAAGCAGCCTGTACCATACAGACCGTTGAAACAATGGCTAAAACACATAAAACAATTATCCCTTTTTTAAACATCTTGATTATCCTGCTTATCAATAACTCTGCTGTTTGGAAATTGAATAATAAGACGTGTTTTTTTACCTTCTTCACTTTCCAAACGAACACTTCCTTGATGTAGTATAACCATTTTTTTAACTAATACAAGTCCTAATCCGGATCCTTGATGTGTTCGGGTTAAAATATTTTCAATTTGTGTAAACGGTTGAAACAACGAATCGATTTTATGAGCCGGAATGCCGATACCGTCATCTTCAAAAATTAAGGTTAAACCGTCTTTTTGACGTTGAACAATAATATTGATATGACCGTTTTGTCGTGTAAATTTAACGGCATTTGATAACGCATTTAAAACAATTTGTTTTAAAGACCGTTCATCGGCCTTAATAAAAATGTCTTCGTTCATATCAAGTTTAAAAATACGTTCGTTTGCATGTGGGTAATGTGCAATTAACTGCAACGATTCTTGTAACAAAGCACGAAGTGATATAATTGTTTCCGTTAAAACAAATTTATCGGCTTCTAAACGGGATAAATCTAATATATCATTGATTAAAGAAAGTAAATGGGTAGCACTTTTATAAATAAAACCGATATATTCCCGATATTCGGGTTGTTCAATCGGTCCGAACGTTTCGGCTTGCATCATTTGTGTAAATCCCAAAACGGCATTGAGCGGTGTTCTTAATTCATGACTGACATTTGCTAAAAAATTCATTTTGGACCGATTGGCTGCTTCGGCTTGGTTACGAGCCACGATTAAATCAGCAACCGTTTTATTGGATTCAGCCATTTGTTGTAACATAATTTGTTTGTTTTTTTCTAAAATATCAATTTGATGAGCCAGTTGCTTTTGTAATTTTTTTTCGGCCTGCATGTGTTTTTGTTTTATGCGGTCTTGACGAATATAAAGGCAAATTTCATTGATTAAACGACTTAACTGACGAACGACAGGTCGAGAAAAAAAGAACGTATCATAACTGTATAAACTGATAATTCCTTCAACTTGACGGTTAATAATAACGGGAAAGGAAAAAGTGGCAACTTGTATGCTTAAATCATTGGGTTGCTTTAAATATTTTTGATAAAAAGGGTGTGATGAAATATCTAAACATCCTTGCGGTTTTTTATTTTTTAATGCTTGATAGGCAACAGATTCTTGTATAGCCGTATCAATCGGAACGTGGTCAAAAGCATATGGAAAATCCGCATTATTTCCGATCGCTAAAATTGTTTTGAGTTCTTGACGGTGTTGTTCAAAATAAAGAGCGGTTTTTAATCGATAACGATGAACAATTTCATTTAATAAATGTCGAAAAATATTTTTTTTGTTTAATCCGCTCGGATACGATTGTCGCAATAATTCAAATAATTTAAGAGATGTTTCTTCGTAATGTGTTAATTCTTCTTTTTCAATGAGATTTGTTGTATCTTGAAAAACCCAACAAATGCCGGCCGATTTATTTTGCGGATGTATCCAAAAAGCCATTACTTTAAACAAACGATGATTCTGTGCTTTAGGAAATAATGATTTTTGACTCATATAATAACAACAATCATACGTATTCAGAATGTGTTCTGCTTTTTCAAAATCTTGTCGTAGTTGACCATTGTTACGAAACAAATGATACCACCCACGGGCATATAATGTAGATGCTTTTCGCTTTAAATAAAAACACATTTGTTGATTGGCAAATTGCACACATCCGTTGATAGTAAACAAAACACCGACATTCATTTGATTAAATGCCCGACAGCATGGAATTTGTTGCCAATATCGGTATAATGGATGACGTTTTTCACAACATGTCTTCATTCGTTTCCTTTATTTATGAAATATAGTTTTATATAAGATATTGTATTGTTTAAAAACAACTCATCTTTTGGCGATAAAAAGAAGTCTTGATTTTTTGACAGAATATGGTATATTTCTGTCAAAGGAGATTTACGATGAAAAAAATAATTGTTTTAGTTTGTGTTTTTATTTTGTTAGGATTAGCTAGTTGGGGTGGCACATGTTATGTGCAACGTTTAAAAATTAACGCACAGGAAAAGCATGCCTTGACAGTTATGCAAACAAAATTTAAAAATTTTGTAACAGATTGGAAAGTTGATAAAGTTCCATCTTTGTATATCGAAAATGCTGAAATTACCAATATTGCCAAATTATTAAAACGCATACAGGAAGTGGTCGGTGTTTGCGAATTGAAAAAGGTCAGTTATTGCGAATCACAAGAAAAATATAAAAATATTCAAGAAGATAAATATAAGTCAGCTAACGGTTATTCTGTCCGGTGTCCGTTTATTTTATCTTGCACGAAAAAACAGATTGTATCCGGTGAAGCTGTTTTTTATCCGGACAATACGTTAACTAAGTTTGTTTCTTTTGTATTAAGCTATGAAAAATAATAGAATCGTTGTTATAATATATCAAAAAAGGGTTGTATTTGATACAACCCTTTTTCATATTTGTTATTTTTGTAACAGATTTAATCCGTTAAAGATGGCATGAATATTAGAACGGGTTGTTGAACGGTTAATGGCACGGGCAACAACTTCTTTATCATTTTGACGAATGTTCATCATTGTGACGGCTTCGGCAGATTCTTGTTCCTTATCATTGAGCATTTGTTGTTCATATTTGACAATGGCAATAGCAACACCCAATGAAGCCAACGCCGTAACACAACTTTCAATCGGACCGCTTCCCCGTCCGATAACTTCGCAAAACCGTCCGTCTTTGTAAAAAGAAAGAGCATATTTTCCTTGACTGATTCGTTCGAATGAATCTAATTCAAACGGACCTGTTACATGGCAAACTTCCGTTCGATAAAATCTGTCTAAATCAGATAATGTTAATTCTCCTTTTTCATCAGCTAATTTTTTAGCTGCTGGTAAAAATTTAACTGCTTCTTCCATTGTAAAAGGATAACCGCTTTTTTGAAAAACATCAAATAAAGCCGATTTACCTGATTGTCCCGTAAAACCGATGTGTTCTCCGTCATAACGACCGATTAAATCCGGTGAAAATGCAATATATTGTCCTTTCTTTAATCCTTTTGTTTTGTTGGCTCCGTTTTGGTGAATACCGCTACGATGAGCCAATGAATCAGACCCCATCAACGGGGCTTTTTCCCAGATAGGAATGTTAGCCATTTGCGAAACTAATTGAGCCGTTTCATAAAATTTATTCATACGAAGCGGAACATGAATATCAGAATTATATAATGCAACGGCAACTTCATACATATTGGTATTGCCACATCGTTCACCGATACCGTTTAAGGTTGTTTCTAATTGTGTTGCTCCGGCAAAAAAACTTTCAACGGTTGTTGCTGTTGCCATACCTAAATCATTATGACAATGAACGGAAATTTGCGCCTTATCACCAATACGTTCATGTACTTTTTCAACCATTCGGATAAAATCCATCGGGCGGAAACGTTCTACCGTATTGGGTAAATTGATAACATCGGCACCGGCTTCAACAACTTTTTCAATAGCGTCCAAAACAGCCGGCAAATTTTCACGGCAATCGCCAAAGTGTTCAACGGAAAATTCAACTTCTCCGTTTGCGGGTAATAAACTTTTAGCATACCGAACCGCATTGACGGCAATATCCGTAACCGTTTCAATGTCTTTTTGTAAAACGTGTTCCAATCCCAACGGATTCATGGCAATAAATGTATGAATACGGGGTTTGGACGCATGTTGAACAGCTAAAGCGGCTTGTTCAATGTCGTGTTTTGTTGCTCGGGCTAAAACGCTAACCGTTACATCTTGCGGAGCCTGTTGAGCCAATGATGAACATGTATTAAAATCCATTTCACCCGAAGCAGGAAAACCAACTTCAATGACTTTGATTCCCAACGCTAGCAATTGACGGAAAATAATTTCTTTTTCATTGTGATTCCAAGGGCGTTTTAAGGCCTGATTACCATCTCGTAAAGTTGTATCATAAAAAATTGGTTGGTTTGTCATTTTTTTCTCCGTTGATTTTTGAATAAAAAAAACGCCCTCCTAAAAGGGCGTTTATACTTGAAAAGAAAGTAAACATCAGCCTTTTAGGAAATGGGAATCATTACCTAACAAGCATAACAATAGAAGTTCATTTACTTTTCTCAACATGGATGTCATTCTATCAAATTTAAAAATTCTTGTCAACAAATTTTTTTTATGTTGGTAAAAATTATATAGTGATTGACAAGTGTATGAAAAAACGTATAATGCTTCTTGCTATGACAGAATATTCAACAACAAGTATTATTATTTTTTCCATTGTGGTTCTTTTGTGTTTGGCAATCGATTTGTATGCGCATAAACAGGATCATGATGTGTCCGTTCGGTCTGCTGTTATGTGGACTATTTTTTGGGTTATTGTTTCTTTGGCGTTTGGCGGATATGTTTATTTTTCGCACGGAGCCGAAGATGCACAGGCATATTTATCCGGATATTTGCTTGAAAAAACATTATCCGTTGATAATTTGTTCGTCTTGATGGCTATTTTTGCCAGTTTCGGTATTCCGAACAAATATCAACATCGTGTTTTATACTATGGTATTTTAGGGGCCTTGGTTTTACGATTGATTTTTGTCGGATTGGGGGCGGCATTTGTTTCGCATTTTGGAGATACGGCTTTAACAATTTTCGGTATCTTCATTATATGGACAGCCTTTAAGATGATGCAAGCAGCCGGTTTATGGGCATTGATTTATTCATGGTTTACACGTCAACCCGTTCAAAAAGTTGAAGAAGAAGAAATTGATTTTACAAAACATTGGTCTATTCGTTTTTTCCGTTATTTATTTCCGGTTGCTCCTCATTTAGACGGCCATAAATTTTTTGTTAAACGGACGGATATATCATCAGACACGCATAAAAAATATATTGGCTGGGCGGCTACACCGTTGTTTTTATGTTTAATCACGGTTGAATTTGCTGATGTTATGTTTGCGTTTGACAGTGTGCCGGCTGTTATTGGTGTAACCAAAGAACCGTTTTTGGTTTATACCAGTAATATATTTGCTATTTTGGGTATGCGTTCGATGTATTTTTGTTTGGCAGCAGCGAAACAGGCTCTTGTACATTTGGAAAAAGCCGTTATTGGTATCTTAATGTATATCGGGTTAAAAATGTTAGTCGGTGTTTTTGGTGAAATTCATGTATCGGCGACAACGTCTTTGTGTGTTGTTTTAGGTTTCTTAACAGCCGGTGTTTTGGCTTCACTGGTCTTTCCGGCAAAAGAAGAACAAAAGCAATAAAAATATGATATCATAAAAAAGACTGTCGGATTGGTGTTCGACAGTCTTTTTGTTACTGTCAATGATAGATAATAAATAAAAAATAACCTTGACAATTCAACAGATATTTGTCAATATGTCAAAAAAAAGCCATCAGGATATAAAATGACACCAAAATTGCATATTATTCGAACATCTGACGGTGTTGATTTCCCTTTACCGTCTTATACGTCAAAACACCATGTCGGATTGGTGTTAAAGGCGGCTATTCCCAGTGTTTTAAAATTAGATCCGCAAGAACGGGGCTTAATTCCTATCGGTTTTGGTATTGGCATTCCGGATGGTTTATGTGGTCAGATTGTTTCGTTGCCGATGGTTGCTCGTGATATTGGATTAATTGTTTTAGACGGACCGCAAATTGTTAATCCGGCAGATAGGGATGCGTTGTATGTTTTGGTTCAAAACGCTTCTCGTCGCCAATTGATAATTCGGCGAGGTGATGCCATTGCTCAATTATTGGTTATGCCGATTTATCAAATTGCATGGAATGAAATTAAGGATAAAACAATGGTATCGGATGAAAAAACATCATTTACATTTAGTGATTCGGGCAGTAACGAAGAATCCGAATCGAATCCACCTAAAAAAAGTACCGGAAAACGGGAAGTTAAAAGCGTTCGTGACAGGGTAAAGGCGGCTGATCGTGTTTAAAAAAGGCTTTTTTTTAGTGGCTTTTATTTGTCTTATTATGTTTGATTTGGCACAAGCACAAGAGTTGGCTGTGCCTCGGTTTGTATCTTTCCGGCGAAGTGAAATCAATATGCGAACAGGTCCGGGTGAACGGTTTCCGATTAAATTTGTTTATCATGTTCAAAATTATCCGGTTGAAGTAATTGAAGAACATGAATTATGGCGGCGGATACGAGAAGTAGATGGCACGGTCGGTTGGGTTCATCGGCGTATGTTAAGTGGTGTTCGATATGTCATTATTACACAAAACGGTTCATTATATAAAAAACCGGATAATCAATCAGCGGTTATAGCTCATATACAGAAAGGGTCTTTGGCTAAATTAGAAGAATGTCCTCCCCGTCAATCGTTTTGTCAGGTTACATTTTCTTTTGAAGACAAAAAATACAAAGGGTGGATGGAACGTCAATTGTTTTATGGCATTTATCCGCATGAAACCATTCGCTAAGGGATAAAATATTTTTTGATTCGATGGTGTATGCGGTTTAAAAGGGATTCTTTTTGTTTTTCTTGGGTGTCCATCCAAAAAATACGATGTTGTTTGTGATACTGTTTTAAAATATTTAATATGTTTGTTAAACCGGCAATATTAGACAACGTGTGATTTTTATCATATAAAAATGATTCATAATTCATTTGATAATTATGTTGACAAGCATCATTTATCCATTGATTTGTTGTTAAATTTCCGTCATTTAATTGAGGAATATTATCACGGTAATAGGGGATGTGATTGACAATATTTTTAATAAAATTGATTCGCCCATAGTGTTTTAAATAATTTTCACGAGGACTGTATTTTGTCGGATGAGTAATAACATAGTGGATGGTATCGGCTAATGATTCGGCTGTAAATTCAGGGGCATATTCTCCACAATTTTCCGGAAAAGCAGGAGATGAACCTCGACAAAATCGATTAAAATCACGAAAGGTAATAACAGGCATATCACAACACATCCCTTCGCTTAAAAATCGATTTTTACCTTCAATCAAAGAAGCCAAAACACCGCAACGGGCAATTGTATAATATTTGGGTAAGTCGTAATAATCAATATATGGTCGCAAATCGATATAAGATTTTGTATCTCCTAAAATTTCATCAATTTTGCGTAGTTCTGATTGATCATATTCATTTACTTTTGAATAATCTAATGTTCCATCCGGTTGTTTGATGGCATCTTTATTACCAATAGAACAAACGACTTTTAATCGATAATGATATTTTTGTTCGTATATTTTGAGGGCGTGTGCAAATAAGGGTAAATTTTTAACCGGAAAAGCGGTTGAAACACAAAAAACATCAATTGTTTTTGGCATACCTCCTAACCAAGGAGTCATAATTTTTTCATTTGTATAATCAGCGTCCTGTGTCGGTAAACAAATAACATTTTTAATTTCAGGATATTTTTTTTTCATATATGCTTCTCGTTCAGGATTGTGATAGCATGTGAAAAAACAATCGGCTTGATGTGCCCAAGGATAGGAAAAACACATAGAATTAGCACAAACAATAAACAATTTTTGTAAATGGGGTAATCGATTTAATAATACTTCAGCCCCTTGTGTGAAGCAAAATCCTTTTATAAATTTACCTTGATATGTTAAAGGTGGAATTGGAACCATAAAACGAATAGATTCGTGAAAATGGGGTAATTGGTACAATTCTTCAAAACTGTATGTATCCAAATCATCCCAAATTTGTTCGATGGATTTATCGGGAAAAGGATTGGGATTATGCAAATAATCGGTGGGATAAATACCTTTCATTTTTTATCTCCTTTAACAATAAAAGTCTAACAGGAAATGACCAAAAAGTCAATCATAATAACAAACTGTACGGTTTGAGTGTGATACCTATCATTATTTGTCAGATGTTTTATATTTTTGTATAGGCAATCTTAATTGAAGGACTTTTCAAAGAAGAAGAACACAATCGTTCATGTATTTAAAAGGCTTGTTTTTCATCAAATAATCCCCTAAAAACCCATCAAAAAAACCGTTTGAAATTTTTCCAAACAGCAAAAATAAAAACATAACTAAATCAATGTGTTATCTTCTGAAAATGTGTCAAAAAAACGTCCCTTTTTTTGACATAATATTTTAGATTTATTTCGTTGTCAACTAAAATTTGTAATTATTTGATTTTTCGTGATTTTTTTGTTTTTAAAAAAGTGTAACCCTTGCCAAAAAAAAGCGTTCAAAAAAGGGACGTTTTTTTGACACATTTTTGAAAAATAACTGTCTGATTTTGTTAACTTTTGCAGTGAGGGCTTTATGAATATTTTAAACGCTTTTTTAAACGGATATTTTAAACAAAAAACAGCTGAAACAGGTCGCAGTATGGTGGAAATACTGGGCGTTTTGGCGGTAATTGGGGTCTTATCGGCCGGTGGGATTTATGGGTATTCTTTTGCCATGGATAAATATCGGGCAAACGATATTGTTAATGAAGTCAACAAACGTATTCAAGATACATGGCATAAATATCAAGATAAACCCCTCCCTGATTCATTTGATGAATGGCCCGATACAACACCAACCGGTTTTCCCATTAACATCGTATCAAGCGGTAACAATCTGACATTCAGTGTTGATGTGGAAAATGTTCCTAATCGAGTTTGTCAACAAGTGCTCAATATGAACCTCAACGGATTTTTGGCTCAAATGATTCGCATTGTACCAACAGATATCAATTCCGAAGACGGTATTGTTTATCAGGGAAATGCTTCCATTTGTTCAACCTATGGCGATTTGTCAGGCATGCGTTTTTTAGCAACATTGGAACATTTAAACGGTCAAGGCGGAACGGGTAAACCGCTCGATAAAAACGGAGAACCAACTACTTATTGTTATACTCAACAAGATTGTCCGTCACATAAGAGCGGTGGGTGTTATGATTGTATCAATAACTTATGCGAACCGGATTGTGCAGCGTCAACACCATATTGTATGACAACCGATATCAGTCAACATAAATGCGTTGAATGTCTTTGCAATGACCATTGTCCCAAAGGTGCCGTCTGTGACGAAGCCAACAATAAATGTGTTCAAATCGAAGAAGAATGTGCTCCAAATCATTTTCGTACCAAAAACGGGGCGTGTATGCCATGTACAACATATAGTAACATTCCCGTCCGCACAGAACCGTTTGAATATATGGTGGATGGAGAAGTTGTCTTTAAGGACGATATTAGCGGACAAACCATGTGTGAACAACAATGCCAAGATGAAGGTAAGTTCATTGTTCAAACAGATACAAAAGATAATAACGATGATCCGATAACGTATTGTGCTTATACCTGCGTTGATGGATATAGTTATCAATCAGTTGGTGGGTGTATAAAATGTTCGGATAAAAAATCTGCCTTATTACCGGACGGGATAGAAAAAGCCAAAGACCAATGT
>JAFTSJ010000034.1 GCA_017467335.1 Alphaproteobacteria bacterium | reverse complement strand
GATATGACAGGTACAGGATACCCGATTTATATGACATCTCATCCGGACGTTGCGTTTAAAACCTATGTAGAAGGTGTTTCTTCCCGTGTGTGTAAAAATGTGGTTAATATGAACTTAAACGGTATTGTTAAAGGGATTCAATTTGTGCAGGTAAATGGCACAAAATATATCGGTAATGCGTCCATTTGTGGAGAAGATAAAACGGATAATACCATCGTTTTTACATCATTTTTAGATTCGGAAAATAATGAAATCGGAACAGGACAAAGTGGGGATCCCTGTGTTGAAGATATGGATTGTACCAGTTTGTGCGGAACGGCTACGTGTAATGCTGATAAAATGACGTGTCAAAATGATTGTACAGGGAGTGCTAATCCCCATTGTTTCGATAACAATGGAACAGGTGTTTGTGTTGAATGTTTAGCCAATAAAGATTGCCCGAATGAACAAATTTGCGATTTAGCGAATCACAAATGCGTGGATATTCCAAAAACGTGCGGTGAAGGAGGGAACTTTGGAAAAGAATATCGGGCAGCAAATGGATCGTGTGTCAGTTGTGATTATATGAGTGAAATTATCATCATGAACTCTGATGACAATGACGGTATTTTTGAAAAACAAGTTGGTGGTGTATCTATTAAAGATACACATAGCGGAATAGAAATGTGTCAAGCGTGTGCTTCGATTCAACACCGTATTGAAGAAGCCGGTCGTGATGGCAATATTAAAACCTACTGTGCAACGAGTTGTGTGAAGGGAAACAGTTATTTAGATTCAACAGGTAAATGTATTCCATGTGATTCAACAACGGAATCTAATATTCCTAATGATGATAAAGCCCACAAATTATGTGATGCTTGTTCAAACAGAACAGTTTTAGATGACACTGAATGTATCTTAAAAACATGTCCGGATGGGTATTTTAAGGGAGGTTTAAATTCTATGGGATATGGTCGCTGTCGTGCCTGTAATAATGCCAAAGTCGATTGTTATAGTGGTAATTGGCCGAATTGTTATGATTTTTTTGCAACAATTATGTGGCAATCAACAATGAAAACATCAGCAAGTAATATGCTTTCGGAATGGTCAGCCCAATGTGAACAATGCGGGTCTGCAACTGATCCGGATTACCGTCAAGAAAGAATGGTATTGCATGTAGATAATATTTATATATGTGTCAAAAAATGTAAATCGGGACAATTTTATTCTAATGCCGGCAATTGTTTAGATTGTGACTATCCGGAAAGTGTTGCACTTACTGGATTAGGGATTACCGGTAACGAATTAAAACAATATTTACGTGATTTGTGTGAAGCTTGTGGCAGAACATATAAAGATGGTTACTGTCTTCCTTTGGAACTAGATACATGTGAAGATGGAAAAGAATTTAAAGGAAAAAATGCTAAATGTTATCCCTGTACAACGAGTATTGGGCGTGTCGCTGTTGATTCTGATGAAGAATCTAAATGTACGGACAACTGTGGGAATGAACGGGTCTATTCTGATGGCTTTTGTTTTAAAAAATGTCAAGCAAATGAATATTTAGCACATGATGGAACAGGTGATTCGGATTGTTATCCGTGTTCACACATCGGTGATGGCCAAATGGTAAGATATGAACAAAAAACAGTTGAGTATGAAAATAAACTCTGTACCTCTTGTGGTGTAAATCAGCATCGGATGTGGTCGTACAGGAGCACACAGTATTGTGTGCCGGTTGCATGTGGACAAAACAAAATACGAAAAAATAACGGTATTTGTACTTCATGCTTAACATCGTCAGGAACAATTTCTGATATTATATCGCAAACCGAATGTGAAAAATGTCCGAATCATATTTACTTGAATGGTTATTGTGTTTATGTTTCTGCCGGTCAATCAGGTATTTGTAATAATGATAGCCCCGATACAAGTAAGTATCCCAATTTTTCACCTGTCGGTTTAAAATATCGTGATAATACGGGCATCTGTCGTTCTTGTTTAGAAACAAATAAGGGATATGAAGCAACAGCAGAAGAATGTGCATCATGTGGCGGGATTCGGACGCTTATCGGAGGTAAATGTATGTATGGCGGTTGTTTACAAAATGATACGTTTATGTCAACAAGTGGTTGTCCGTCATGTGATGCTACGGGAGCCGTTACTATTCCCGATAAAACCGAAGCCGAGCAGTTGTGTCATGATTGTAACCGTCGGATAATGATGAGGGTTGACGAGTTAAAATATTGTGTTCAAACATGTGATGCCGGAGAATGGCAAGATATCAACGGTGATTGTTGGGGGTCTGAAATTGATGTCGGCAGTAACGAAATCGGCATAGATGAATTGTCGGCACAATTATGTCGGAATGCGTCACGAACACCAACGAAAGACAATGAAACAGGACGGGTGTATTGTCAGCAATAAATCACTAATCAGTTGCTGTAAATAAAATAAAAGGCAGTTGTTAAACTGCCTTTTATCAGATTTTTTATATTTATATTTAAGAACGCAACTCCGCACCGGTTGCTTTATGAACGGCATTGATAATTTGCGTGCTTAATATTTCAATTTCCTTGTCCGTCATTGTTTTATCTGACGGCCAAATTGTTACCTGAAGGGCAATGGATTTTTTCCCTTGCGGTAATTTATCGCCTTCATAAACATCAAATAAAGAAACATTTGTGATTTTTTCTTTATCAACATTTTGAATTGTTGCCATTAACTTACCGGCTTCAATGGTTTGGTCGGCAACAAAGGCAAAATCTCGTGTCAATGGCATTAAATTTGACATTTTAAGCAGTTTTTGAGATTTTGATTTTGCCCGTGCTTGTGGTACGTTATCCATATAAATTTCAAAAGCAACAACAGGTGTTTTGATATCAAAAACTTTTAATATCATCGGATGAATTTCGCCAAAGTAGGCAACAACGTTTTTACCGAGTGTTAAAGCCCCAGAACGACCCGGATGGTACCAAGACGGAGCCTTACGCACAACCTGTAAATTTTGAGGTGCATCAATGGAGGCCAAAGCATCTAATGCATCGGCTTTTGCATCGAATACATCAACATCTCGCATTTTTTCAAGGAAGTGACGTGGTGTAAAGTGACCGGCTCTGACACCACAGGCAACCATGCGTTGTTCTTTGGGTGTTGTAGAATAAAATTCCGGTCCGACTTCAAATAATTGAACATCGTGAATACCTCGGTCTTGATTGCGTTGGATGGCTGATAACAGATTGGGAACCAATGAAGGACGCATTTCATCTAAATCAGAAGCAATCGGATTAGCAATTCGAATCCCTTTTGAATTGAAATATTGAGCCAATTTTGAATCCATAAAAGACCAGGTAATGGCTTGATTCAATCCACGGGCTGCCAATGCCCGTCTGATAGCACTTTCACGCTTTTGATGAGGCAACAAAATACTTAACGGTAATTCATTCGGACGCAACGGCATTGTTGGTAAATCATCCAATCCGTTAATGCGAACAATTTCTTCGACTAAATCAGCGCCTTCTTTAACGTCATTTGTTCGCCATGAAGGAACACTGATTTTTGTTTCGTTCACTGTGAAACCCAGTTTTTCCAAGATATCAACCATTTTTTGATGTGGAATATCTAATCCACACAACCGTTTGACCAATCCGAAATCAAAATCAATTTCATGGTGCCAGTTTGGTTCATGACCGGCAATGACGATATCTGATGCTTCACCACCACAGATATCCAAAATTAATTGCGTTGCAATATTGTTTCCCATCAATTGTGAGGCCGGATCAATCCCCCGTTCGAATCGTGTGCGAGAATCTGATTCTGCATTTAATTCTCGTCCGGTATGGGCAATTGAAACCGGTGTGAAATAAGCAGATTCTAAAAAGACATTAACTGTATCTTTTGTACAACCGGTTGCTTCTCCCCCCATAACACCGGCAATACTTAATGCACCGCTATTATCGGCAATAACAGTCATTTTATCCGTCAATTCGTATTCTTTTTCATTTAAAGCAAGGATTTTTTCACCTTGTTGTGCTTTACGAACAATCAAATCACCGTTTAATTTATCGGCATCAAATACATGAAGCGGACGACATTCAGCTATGTTGAGATAATTTGTAATGTCAACTAAGGCAGAAATAGGACGCATTCCCATTGAAATTAAAAATTCCTGCATCCATTTCGGACTTTCTCCATTTTTAACATTTTTAATGTATCGACCGACAAATTGGGGACAATCTTCATCGTGGATATGTACTTGTACGGGAGATGTAAAATGTCCCTTTATTTCCTGTACATCATGGGAGATGAATGTACCGATACCGGTTGCCGATAAATCTCGTGCAATGCCTTTAATACCAAAGCAATCACCTCGATTAGGGGTAACATTAACATCTAAAATAATATCACTGGCCAACACATCTGTTACCGGTGTTCCGGCCGGTAAATCCGTTTGTAAATCAATGATACCTTCGTGATTATCGCTGATACCCAATTCTTTTTCGGAACAAAGCATTCCCATACTTTCAACGCCTCGAATCATTCCTTTTTTTAAGCGTTCATTGTATAACGGGATTAAATCTCCTTCACGTGCTAAAACAGATTTCATGCCAACCCGAACATTTGGAGCCCCACACACAATTTGTAACATTTCATGGCCTGTAAAAACACCTAAAATATGTAACTTATCTGCGTTTGGATGATTTTCAACCGTTTTAATTTCAGCAATATGAAACGGAGCCAATGAAGCTGAATTATCAATAATTTCTTCAACTTCCAAACCGATAGATGTTAACGTATCGGCAATTTCCTGTGTAGAGGCAGTTGTATCTAGATATTTTTTGAGTGCTCTTAAAGAAATTTTCATCGTTTTAATCCTCCGTTTAAACTTAATCCACTGGTAATTGTCGGTATATCTAACGGTAAAAATCCGTAATGTCGTATCCAACGCATATCAGCATCAAAGAAACTGCGTAAATCAGGAATACCGTACTTTAACATGGCAAATCTGTCTATCCCGCAACCAAACGCAAAACCCTGATAAATATTTGGATCCAATCCGCAATTGCGTAGCACATTCGGATGTACCATGCCACACCCCAATAACTCACACCAACCGGCACCGGATTTTATTTTAAATTCCCCATTTTCCCGTGAACAACCGACATCAGCTTCATATGACGGTTCGGTAAATGGAAAATAAGATGGACGGAAACGTAAGGCAACATCATCTGTTTCAAAAAATAATTTCATAAATTCAACCAATGTTGATTTTAAGTGAGCCAAGTTTGTTTCCGTATCAATAACCAACCCTTCAATTTGATGAAACATCGGTGTATGAGTCATATCATAATCACGGCGGTATGTACGACCGGGAGCAACAATTTTAATCGGTGGTTTTTTATTTTCCATTGTTCTGATTTGAACACCGGATGTTTGCGTTCTTAATACTTTATCCGTTGTATTTTCCATAAAAAATGTTGCTTGCATTTGACGGGCAGGGTGTGCAGCCGGAATATTTAAGGCTTCAAAATTATGGAAATCGTCTTCGATATCCGGACCTTCGGCAACTTCAAATCCCATTTGTGCAAAGATAGTTAACATTTCTTCCGTGACTTGTGATACGGGATGAATGCGACCAATATTTGTGTTAGGGCGAACAGGTAATGTAATATCAACTGTTTGTGAGGCCAAACGTTCATTCATTTCTTGCAATTCAAGCGTTTGTTTTTTATCGTCAAGAAGTGTGGCAATTTCATCTTTAAAAACATTTAAAATTTGACCGGCCGATTTGCGTTCTTCAGCACTTAATTTGCCGATGGATTTCATTAAACCGGTTATACATCCGTTTTTTCCAAGAGATTTGACACGAATTTCATCAAGTGCAACAAGATTTTCTGCTTGTTGAATGGCTTGGATAAGTGTTTGTTTCATTTCTTTAATTTGTTGTTCCATTTTTCTTTCCTATCGTTATCAATTAAAGATAGGAGATGTATAGCATATTCCCATGTAAAAAGAAACAAAAAAAAGAAACATTTTGCGATAATTTTTGTTATTTGAAAGTTTAAATATTCATTTGACAGCTATAGAAAATTGTGATAGTATAGCAAGAAGTGATTTTTATCACACGATTAAGAGGCGATAAATGGTCATTGAAAAACGAAGACATTTATTACAGGCACTGGTAAAAATTTCGGATTCATCAGAAGTTCGGGAATATGAACGGTCGTTTTTAAAACGATATGCTCGTGCAATGAATAATCGCCAAAGTTATTTTGTGAATAGACAACGGGCAACATCCGGTGGTTTAACCAGTATGTTAAGCTTGCTTAATCGTTCAAAAAACTAAATTGAACTGCTGTGTTTGAAATAAACGCTATTTACAAAAGTGAAAACATTTTTTTGTTTCTTTATTAAGGTATTTTTTTTATGTATTATATTATCAATCCCTTGCTGAATTTTTAGTCAGGAGTTTTGTATATATTATATTGTGTTTTCAGTTAATCTTTTTGATTATTTGTTTGTTTACTTTGCATTGAATTGAGTGTTTGATTAACTTGGCGATTGATGGTCTTGATTTCATTATTGCGTTGTTCTACAATTAAATTATCAATAATGACATGAATATCTTGATCCGGATTTTTACGTTTTAAGTCAGTAATACGTGCTTTGGCTAAGGTTAAACATTCTCGGGCAAATTCAATTAAGTAAGTTGTTCTTTCCCAAGCAATATCAAAAGGCGGAACATGAACAATTTGACGACTTAATGTACTTTCCCATTGTGATTGAAATTCATTTCTGATATCAATAGGGGTGTTGTTTTCATCAACACGGCGTGTAAATAATGTCCAAGATACTTGTGGGGACAAATTTCGAGCTTTTAATTTATCTATCAAGGCAACGCCTATTCCTGTTTTACGCACATCATCCATATGCGGATGTTGTATTAAAAAAAGACAATCATATAAATCTCGAACGGAAACACGTTCGAATAATGCTCGAATTTTTTCGGCTAAAATATCATGGAATGTGTATGTTTGTGCAAACAACGGTTGTTCATCCGATCGTGTTGGATACGGGTGTTTTATCGGTAACAAATACGGTGAAAAAGCAATATGTTCATCCGATGTTATATCCATTTTTAATGTTGGCGAATTAAAACGTGGGTTAAACATTGGTCCTTCAAAGTGAATAAATCCTCGACAATTACGTTTTTCATGGCCATCAAACATTTGTTTTTTGTTGCTATGAATGGGAAACGAAAATTGATTGATAACCAATCCGTGCCGTTCCAATAAGTATTATGCGATTTCATTGAAAACGGTGTGCAGTTTTTCTTCTGACATTAAATCTGGTGTGACGGTAAAGTCTAAATCATCAGTAAACCGCATATTCAATAATAATGGTGAGGGTGTTTTTTTATTTGGTGGCGTGTTGTCATGAAAATTATAGCATTTGTATATGGCCGCTCCTCCTTTGAGGAAGATTTTATTACGTGCCGAGGGACAATTGGCAATCGCATCTAAAAGCAGATTCATTACGTAATCTTTTTCAAGCAATTCAGCTCGGATGCCGGTTCGACGAGAAAGATTTTGCAAAACTTTTCTATCAATCATTTTGACCTCTCATTTTTTTCTTCTGCAAGTACCTGATTTATTTGTTTTTGAAAATCAGAACCCTTGAATGTTTGTTCAAGTAACAGACGGTGTACAGTTGTTGAAAATTGTTTCGGCGTTCGATTATTATAATGAGCAATTTCTTTTTGTGCCCGTAAAACACATTGTTGGGCAAAAGAAATAATGTTGGGTAATTGTTGAATATAATCATCGTAATTTGGTATGGAAGCAACTTGACGCATCAACGCATTTTCCCATGATGTACGACAAAGCTCAAGTAGGGGTGTTCCGTATCTTTGGGTTGTTTCCAATCGTTTCATCGAGATATTATAATCCATTTGTTTTAAAATAAATTTTTCAATGATGGATAATCCGATACCTGTTCGTCGTGACTCGTCCAAGTCCGGATGGGATTGTAAGATAACCAAATCATATAAATCACGTGGTGAACACCGTTCAAACAATGCCCGTATTTTTTCAGCAAAAATATCACGCAACGTGTATGTTTTGGTCACTAAAACAATTTCTTCATCTTCTTTGGAATAAGGATGAAAAATTAAACGTTTATAAGGTGAAAACACAACCCGTTCATCCGCAGTAATATCAAATTTCATGGCAGGAGAATTGAATCTTTTATTATACATCGGACCTTCAAAATGAATAATACCACGACAGTTGGATTTAAGTCGATTTTCAATTTGTTGTTTGTTGTTTGCATGAATGGGAAATGAAAATTGACCGATAACCAGCCCGTGTCGATGATAAACGTACTCTTTTACTTCTTCAAATGCCTGTGTCAGTTTTTCAGTTGACATCATATCCGGTGTAACCGTTAAATCAATATCTGATGAAAAACGTCCGTTTAAAAAATAAGAAAGATTTGGGTTTGTCGAATTAAATGTATGTTGAGAAAAACATTTGTGAACACAACATCCACCCTTGAAAAAGAATGTATCTTGTGTTGAAGGACAATGAGCAAAGGCATCCAAAATTAAATTCATCACATAGTCACGTTCTAATGTTTCGGCACGAATACCCAAACGGCGTGATAAATTTTGAAATATTTTACCTTGTATCATATATCATCCTTAATGTGTTATTTTTTTGATAAAACAATAACTTCCATGATATTTTACTATGGTTTATGTTTTTTGTCAATCAAAATCTGTTTAGGTGTATGACAATCATTAAACCTCCGTCAAAAAATTTTTTAACGGAGGTTTGCTAAAAATAGAGATTTTTTATTGTGCTTTTTTAAGCCGTTCTTCTTGTAATATAATTTCTGCTTCCAGTTCAATCGGCAATGTTTTTTGTTTTTTAAACGGCTTGTAATGTTCTTTTTGAGATTCAACTTCTTTTAATGCTGTCGGAATATCAATTTTCATTAAATCATCAAAATCCGTTTCAGACATAGATAGACCTTTCCATGTTAAATCTTGATAATTAGGAGACCAACCGAATACTGTTTCTTGAGCATTAGCTATACCTTGTGTCCGTTTGACAATCCATTCCAAAACACGCATATTATTGCCAAAACCAGGCCACATAAATTGACCTTTGTCATTTTTCCTAAACCAGTTAACACGGAAAACAAGAGGTTTGTGTTTTATTTTGGCTCCGACTTCTAACCAATGTTTCCAATAATTGCCCATGTTGTATCCGCAAAAGGGAAGCATAGCCATCGGATCACGGCGAATTTCACCTGCTTTTCCTTCGGCGGCAGCGGTTTTTTCGGAACCCATTATGCTGGCTAAATAAACACCGTGTTGCCAATTGAATGCTTGATAGACCAAAGGAGCATTTGTTGCTAAACGACCACCGACAATAAAAGCATCAATTGGAACGCCGTTCGGATTTTCCCAGTTCTTGTCAATAATCGGACATTGTCCGGCTGGAGCCGTAAAGCGAGAGTTAGGATGAGCAGCCGGTGTTTGAGATTGCGGTGTCCAATCATTGCCTTGCCAATCAATCAGGTGTTGAGGCGGTTCGTCTGTTAATCCTTCCCACCAAACATCCCCGTCATCCGTTAAGGCAACATTTGTGAAAATTGTATTGGCTCGGCAAGATTCAATGGCGTTTTTGTTTGTTTTGGGAGATGTTCCCGGGGCTACGCCAAAAAATCCGGCTTCCGGATTGATGGCATATAAACGCCCGTCTTTTTTAGGTTTAATCCAAGCAATATCATCTCCGATTGTTGATACTTTCCAATCCTTCATTTCTTTTGGTGGAATAAGCATGGCCATATTCGTTTTACCGCAGGCACTGGGGAAGGCTGCTGTTACATACGATTTAATTTTCAACTTTTTGTTTTCCAAGCCTACGATTAACATATGTTCTGCCAGCCAACCATCATCACGAGCCATGGTGCTGGCAATACGTAATGCCAAGCATTTTTTACCTAATAAAGCATTTCCGCCATATCCGCTACCGAAAGAGATAATTTCCTTTGTTTCAGGGAAATGAGTAACATATGTGTTTTCAGGGTTGCAGGGCCAAGGGACGTCTTTTTCCCCTTCTTTAAGTGGAACACCAACGGAATGTAAGCATTTGACAAAGTCGTTATCTCCCAATATTTTCCATACCTTTTGTCCCATGCGTGTCATAATACGCATATTCGCAACAACATAAGGTGAATCAGTTATTTCAATACCGATTTGAGAAATATCAGACCCCAAAGGACCCATCGAAAACGCAATAACATACATTGTGCGTCCTTTCATACATCCTTTGAGCAGTTTATTTAATATTTTTTTCATTTTTTTGGGATTAGCCCAATTATTTGTCGGACCGGCATCTTGTTCTTTTTCCGAACAAATAAATGTTCTGCCTTCAACCCGAGCAACATCTTTCGGGTTGGAACGGGCTAAAAAACTATTGGGACGTTTTTTTGGATTAAGCGGAATAAATGTACCGTTTTCCACTAATAAATTATTGATGGCATCACTTTCTTTTTGTGAGCCGTCACACCAATAAATAGCGTCCGGTTCGGTTAAATCGGCAATTTCATTAACCCAATCGATAACTTTTGGATTAGTTGTTGGTATTTTTTGTGTTGACATGTTCTTCTCCCTTTTTAATATATAGATTTATCTTAAAATGCTCTTTTTGAAAAGTCAACAGGAAAGGTTTTGTTTTTTTATCTTTTCTTTTATTGATAAACGAATTATATATAAACGGAAAAAACAGTTATAAAATACTTGAATAAATTTTTGTTTCTTGTTAGGATACAAAAAATATAAAAGTGAGGTTACAAATGAAGAAAAAATGCAACGGTTGGATCAGTGCTGTTTTATCATGTTTGATATTAACGGGATGTGCTGCCGGTGACGGAACAATACCCGATATGCCGGTTGAACAATTGTATATGCGGGGTTATAATGATTTTAAGGCCAAAGAATATGATACTTCGGCACAATATTTTGATGAAATTGAACGGCAACATCCTTATTCTGTTTGGGCTCCACGAGCTCAGATTATGGCAGCCTATGCGTATTATTCTGCCAATAAATATGATGATGCCGTGTTGACGTTAGATCGGTTTATACAATTACATCCCGGAAATCGAAATATAGTGTATGCCTACTATTTAAAAGGATTATGTTATTATGAACAAATGTCGGATGTATCTCGTGAACAAAAAATGACACAAGATGCGTTGTTAACGTTTCAAGAAATTTTGGCTCGTTTCCCTCATTCCGTGTATGTACCGGATATTCAGGTTAAGTTGAAAGAAATCGAAGCCCATTTAGCCGGTAAAGAAATGGCGGTCGGTCGATATTATTTAAAGCATGCAGAATATATTCCGGCTATGAATCGGTTTCAAACGGTTTTGTTGGAACATCCGCATACCAATCAAACGCCTGAAGCTTTGTATCGTTTAACGGTATGTTACGAATCGTTAGGTATGCACAAACAGGCTATGGAGATGGTTCGGATATTAAAAACATATTACGGCCAAGATGATTGGACTCAAAAGGCAATTAAAATAACACAAAAGTATCAACCTAAAGCGGAAAAATAAGTTCATAAAGGAAAAAAATGCTGTCATCTTTATCGATTCGTAATGTTGTCATAATTGATAAACTTGATTTAAGTTTTGATAAGGGGCTATGTGTTTTTACCGGTGAAACAGGTGCCGGTAAATCAATACTGCTGGATTCCTTATCACTTGTTCTGGGAGCAAGGGCGGAGGCCGGTCTTGTTCGCCATGGGGAAGAACGGCTCAGTGTTAGTGCAACATTTGTTTTGCCTCGACATCATGCTGTATGGCATGTGATTGATGAACAAGGTCTTGCATGCGAAGGGGAAGAACTTTTTTTACGGCGGATTGTTACGTGTGACGGTAAAAGTAAGGCATTTATTAACGATGAGCCTGTCAGTATTTCTTTTTTAAAAAAAATCGGAGAAATGTTGGTTGAAATTCATGGGCAATTTGCGACACATGGTTTATTAAACCCGGCAACACATTTGGGAATTTTGGACACATATGCCGGTTTGGAGAAGGTGAAGAAAAACGTATCTGATTTATATCAACAATATCGCCATTTGCAAAATGAGTTGCAAGATATGGAAAAACGTATGGCAGACAGTGCAAAAGAAGAAGAATTTTTAAAAAATGCCATATCAGATTTGGAAATGTTAAATATTCAACCGGATGAAGAAGAAGCATTGACCATTCGCCGAACGCAATTGATGAACAGTGAAAAAATTATTACTAGCGTTGATACGGCTTATCAGATTATCAGTTCGGAAGAAAAAGGGGTTTTGCGTCAATTATCGCTGGTATCCAGACAATTGGAAAAAGTTTCACAATATTTACCGGAACGATTTGACCCGTTGATTCAATCTGTTCATGAAGCTCAAGAAATTATGGTTGACTTATCCGGAGAATTGGAAAATATCGGTGAAGAAATCGGAGATGTATCTGAATTAAGTCATATTGATAATCGGTTATTTATGTTAAAAGATATGGCTCGCCGTTATCAAGTATCTGTTCAGGCATTGCCGACATTGTTGACAGATTTTCGTTCACAAATGAATCAGCTTGAAAAGGGGGAAGATTACGTACGGCAATGTCGTCAAAAAGTGGCTGAAATCCATCAGCAATATTTATCAGAAGCCCATATTTTATCAGATAATCGGCGTAAAGCGGCTCAGAAATTAGATAAAGCCGTTGCCCGAGAGTTACCCGCTTTGAAATTGGAAAAAGCAACGTTTTGTACGCAAATAATATCTTGTGATGATAACGCAACGGCTGAAGGTGTTGATACGGTTTCATTTATGGTTTCAACAAATATCGGAACACCACCAGCTCCTTTGAATAAAGTGGCGTCAGGAGGGGAGTTGGCTCGTTTTATGTTGGCATTAAAAGTTAATTTGGCACAGGCAGAAACAACGGATACGTTGATTTTTGATGAAGTTGACAGTGGCGTTGGCGGAGCAACGGCAGCTGCTGTCGGGGAACGATTGGCTCGGTTAGGACAAGAATGTCAGGTTTTGGTTGTTACACATTCTCCACAGGTTGCCTCATTCGGTGTTCAACATTGTACGGTTGTTAAACAGACAACAAATTTAAAAACAATAACACAGGTTCATGTTTTAGATGATGAAGGTCGGTTGATGGAAATAGCCCGTATGCTTTCCGGTACACAGACAACACAAACGGCTCGTGTTATGGCTCAGGAACTTTTGGATAAAGCGAATGCTCAACACTAAAAAGAAAAGTAATGTATCATGCAAAAAGATGTTTCAAAATTAACGATTGCGGAGGCAAAAGCGGAATTGGCGTTGTTAGCCAATCGTATTGCTGAATTAGATGTTGCTTACTACCGTGATGATGATCCGATTGTAACGGATGCAGAATATGATTCTTTAAAATTAAGGAATGAACAAATTGAAAATGCTTTTCCGGAATTGATACGAGAAGATAGCCCTTCTTTAAGAGTTGGCACTGCCGTTGCAGATGAATTTAATAAAATCACACATACGGTTCCCATGTTGTCACTTGGGGATATTTTTACCGAAGAAGATGTTTATGCTTTTGTTGATAAAATACGCCGTTTTTTAGGCCTTTCGGAAGATGAAGATATAGAGATGGTTGCTGAACCGAAAATTGACGGGTTATCTTTTTCAGCAGTGTATGAGCAGGGTAAATTTATGACCGGAGCCACGCGGGGGGATGGGTCGATTGGAGAAGATATTTCAGCTAATTTAAAAACGATTCGTCAGTTACCGTTATCGTTAAATGCCGGTTTGGATTTGTTTGATGATATTCCTGCTTTAATCGATATTCGAGGTGAAGTTTACATGGCAAAACAAGATTTTTTTGACTTGAACAAAGTGCAAGCGGAAAATCATAAAAAGATTTTTGCTAATCCTCGTAATGCAGCAGCGGGTTCTTTGCGTCAGTTGGATGCTAATATCACGGCAGAACGCAAATTAAGTTTGTTTGCATATGCTTGCGGTCAAGTAAAAGACATGAAATGGAAAACACATTATGAATATTTAGAACAGTTAAAGAAATGGGGTTTTCCTGTTAATCCGGAAATCAGGGTTTGTCAAAATGTAAAAGATATGGTTTCTTTTTTTCGTGAAATGTCTGAAAAAAGAGCTTCTTTACCCTATGATATTGATGGCGTTGTTTATAAAGTGAACAGTTTTGAATTACAACGAAGATTAGGGTTTATTGCCCGTTCTCCTCGTTGGGCAATTGCTCATAAATTTCCGGCTGAGCAGGCAGTAACCCGTTTAAAAAAAATACGCATACAGGTTGGTCGGACAGGGGCATTAACTCCGGTAGCAGATTTAGAGCCGGTTAATGTCGGCGGTGTTATTGTTCGTCATGCAACGTTGCATAATGCTGATGAAATAGCCCGTAAAGATATTCGGGAAAATGATATGGTTATTATTCAGCGAGCGGGAGATGTTATTCCGCAAGTGGTTGAAGTTGTTTTAGATAAAAGAAAATCCGATGTTGAACCGTATCTGTTCCCAGCTGTTTGTCCCGTATGCGGATCACGAGCCGTTCGGGAAGACAGTGATGCCGTTATTTATTGTACGGGAGGGTTATATTGTTCGGCTCAACAAATTGAAGCCATTAAACATTTTGTATCTAAAGATGCAATGGATATTGAAGGGTTGGGTCAAAAAAATATTGAATTGTTTTTTAAGTTAGGATGGATTAAAAACGTTGTAGATTTGTTGGATATTCGACAAAATCATGAATTGGATTTGATTGCCTTAGACGGATGGGGTTTAAAATCAGCTCATAATTTATTTAGTGCTATTGAAAAAGTGTGTCAGGATACATCCTTTAATCGATTTTTGTATGCAATCGGCATTCGGGAAATTGGAGAAGCAACGGCACGAATATTGGCGGACAGATATCATTCGTGGGATTATTTCAGAAAAGAAATGGAAACGGATAATGCCATTGAACAGTTAACCCATATTGAAGGAATCGGAACAGTTATGGCACAACATATTGTGGATTTCTTTAAGGAGGAACATAATCAATATTTATTAACGCAATTGGAAAAGCGAATTCATATATCGGATTATCAAAAACAGCAAGAAAATAAAACAGTATTAACTGGAAAAAGTATTGTTTTTACCGGAACATTGGAAACAATGACACGTCAGGAAGCCAAGGCCAAAGCCCAATCTGTCGGGGCAAAAGTTGTCAGTTCCGTATCAGCTAAAACGGATTATGTCGTTGTCGGAATAAATGCAGGTACAAAGTTATCCATGGCTGAAAAATGGGGTGTTAGGCAAATAAATGAAAAAGAATTCAAGCAAATGCTTGACGAGTGAGAAAAAAAACAGTATGCTTAACTGATTGATATGATAAGGGGAGTACTATGGTTGATTCAAAACAAACACAAAATGACACAACACCGAGTATGGAAGAAGAACTGGAAGCGTATTTAAAACAGCAAACTTCATCACAATCCGGTATGGTCTCTCACCCGTCAAATGGGCAGGATGAAGATGAAAAACCAATTGATTTGTTGAGTATTATTTCTGCTGAAGATAAAAAAAATGAAAAAGATCAAAAGAAAAAAGTTCGTAAAGAAATTTCTTTTTCAAAGATGTTCACGATTTTTATGATGCGGGCAACGATTAAGTGGGCTGAAATTCAACACCGTTATAGTGCTATTTTTTCGACCTTAAAATTGGTTTGGTGTTTATTGATTGCTTTTGTTTATATCGGCGGTATTGTATCGTTGTTTGTTTTGATTTATTCATACTTGAATTATCCAAGATATGTTTCTGATTATTTAAAGAAAAGCGGTATTGAAGCAACATGGGATATGAATGAATATTCATTGTCACGCATTGAATTGAAAAATTTGAAAAGTAAGGATGGGTCTTACAGTATTCGCCGTGTTTTGATACGGTCGGATTTTTCTGATTTTCTGAAAGGTCGGATAAAGGCTGTCAGTTTAGAAGGGGCTATTGTTAAAATTAAGGAAAAAGGCGATAAACTGGAAACCGGAAAATTGATTGATATTTTAATGCGGTTGAATCAGACAAATAAAGCGGAATATAAAATCGGTTCAATTTCTGTTCCGGGGGCTATTCTTAATATCGAAGGTAAAAAATACAAATTGCCGGTTCAATTATCGATTAACGGTGTTTATGAAAAAACACCGAATGTCAGTATTCCGATTACGATTAAGCAAGACTATATGAATATCAGTGCGTTATTAACGATGGGCGGAACCGGTAATAATTTGGATTGGACTTTGGAAATTATGTCGGGTACGTTATCGTTTCCCAATCGTCAACCTGAAAATATTTCCGGAAAATTTAAAATTAAAACGGACAAAACATCACTTGCAGCCATCAATGGTACATTTGACATGGCTTATGGTAAAAATACCAAAAAAGTTAAAGTTGATTTGAAAAAGAATAAAAAAGTGTATCGGGGTACAATCGGGTTGTCGTTAACGAATAAAGAGGTTCGTGATAAAGCTGATGAAACGAAAACAGAAGTTCAAATGGTATTTGAAGGCTTGGATATTAAGCATTTTTCCAATATTACAAGCAATAAACCGATTCGTTTTAACATGCAGTCGTTCTATATGCAGGATTTTAGTGTCGCCAATGCGTCCGGAACATTCAGAGGTGATTTAACCTGTAAAGACTTTACTTGTTCATACGAAATTAAGGCAAATGTCCCTGTTTCCGTTCAAAACAGTCGTTTGACACATTATGGTAATACATATGTTTCTACTGAACGAACAACATTTACTTTGAGACCGAATAAAAAAACAAGTTTTAAAATAGATGGAAACGGTGTTCAGTTTGATGTTGCTATGGCGGATATTTCATATGCCGGTACGAAAAATGGGAATAGCAATAAACTTGAAATCAGTTCTAAAGGGTTAGATTTAGTTGGAGCTATCAGTTCGAGAAATCAAGAATCGCATATGCGTGTACAAATGGATGAGGCAACATATGCTTCACCTGCTGTTCAATTTGAAAAAGCGGCTGTTTTGATTGATAATATTTGGGATTCGAATACGGCTGTTCGGTTTAAATCACCAAAAGTTTCTTTGGTTAACAATCGTTTAATGAAAGTGCCGTTTTCAATGGATATGCGTCGTGAAAACGGGGTTATGGGAGCGGTTGTCGGATTATTAGATAATAAGATTAAGGCACAATATGTCGGAACAGCAAATTTACTTTCCGGTTCTTTCCAAGGAAGTGTTGTTGTTTTTCCGTTTGAATTATCGAATGTTAAGGAAAATTTGAAGTCTATTTCTGATGTGTTCCCTGGTTTTGCTACTTCTCCCAAAGGTCGCTTAGCTGTTTATGGGAAGATAAATTGGAAAAGTGAAAAGCAAGTCGGCGGTCCGTTTTATTTAATGATGGAAAATATCGGGTTTAAGGCCGGTAATATTCAGGTTAATAACTTGAATACAGTCTTGGCAGTTCAATCACTTGTTCCGTTTGTTACCGCCGGTTCGCAAGAAATTTATATCGGTGAAATTAACAGTTCTTTACCGTTTAGAGATACGCTTGTTACATTGAAATTAGACAATCAAATGATGCGTATTGCTCGTTTGAGTACAGAATTAAACGGCGTATCTCTCGGTGTTGATAACTTGATGATACCTTATCGTTCAAATGGTACATTGGTTTATTTGAAAAATACGGATGTTGATGTGTCCATGTTGGATAAGCAATGGCAAATTGACGGATTAACAGCGGAGGGGCGTATCAATGTCAGTCTGCCGATTGAAGTTAAGGATAATACCTTGTCTGTTGTTAATGGTGAAATACGAGCTTCTAATGTTTTGCTGAAATACACGGGTAACAATCCGCAGATTCGCAGTGCTTTATTTAGAAAAAGTGATGAATATGTATTGCGAACAGGCAATATTTTGTTAACGCAGGAAGGTTCCGGTTTGTTAAATGCCTATTTGAATTTTGAAGGGCGTATGTTGCCGGATCAAATTAAAACAACCTATGCTCAAACGATGCAATTTTCATTGGAAGATATCTTAAAATCAACATCGCAAGGGAATATTCCGGCTTCAATTACGGGACGTTTACACGCAGTTAAGAAATTTTTTAAAGAGTAAAAGGACTGTTTTTTCATGAAATATCAAAAAAACACTTGCAAAACAAATAAAATTTATGTATAAAATAGTCCTATTTATGTAAAAGGACATCAATGGTTGATGTTCCGTTAATTTTGTAAGAGAGAGTTAAAAATGGCAGTACCTAAGAAAAAAACATCTAAATCAAAAAAGAATATGCGTCGTTCACATTTGGCATTAGACACAAATGCTGTTAATGAATGCCCAAAATGCGGCGAATTAGTACGTCCACATCATGTTTGCGAATCATGTGGTACATACAATAAAAAAGAAATTATTGTTTCAGCAGATAAAGAAGTCAAATAAGGAATAATTGTTTGAGTAATACCTTAGTCATTTCGATTGATACGATGGGGGGCGATAATGCTCCTGAATCGGTTATTGATGGTGTCAGCCGTGTGGCGTTAAAAGATAAAGACGTTTTCTTTTTCTTATACGGTGATGAAACCCAAATAAAGGAACTGGCGGATAAATATCATTTGCCGGATGATCGTTATAAAATACATCACACGACTGACGTGATTAAGGGTGATGCGAAACCGTCTGTTGCTGTTCGCTCCGGACGTGAAAGTAGTATGTGGAAAGCCATTATGTCTGTTCGTAACGGTTATGCAAAAGCCGTTGTTTCTGCCGGAAATACCGGAGCGTTAATGGCAATGAGCAAAATCTGTTTAGGAACATTATCCGGTATTGATCGGCCGGCTATTGCTGGTGTTTTACCGACTTTGAACGGACCGGTTGTAACGCTTGACTTGGGCGCAAATGCCGAATGTAATTCGCAAAACCTTGTTGAATTTTCGATTATGGGTCACGTTTTGCATCGGGTGTTGTTTCAATCCACTCAACCGTCAATCGGCTTGTTAAATATTGGTTCCGAAGAAACAAAAGGTCGTGATGAAATCAGAGAAGCGGCCAGTGTTTTAAAAGAGTTAAACGGCAAAGTTAATTTTATCGGTTTTGTTGAAGGCAATGATATTTGTTTAGGAAAGTCCGATATTGTTGTTGCTGATGGTTTTTCGGGTAATGTTGCATTAAAAACGATTGAAGGTACGGCAAAGTTTATTACAACCAGTTTGAAACAAACAGTTCGAAGTTCTTTTTTATCATCTCTTGGTTTTTTAATTGCTCGTTCAGCATTAAATAAATTAAAAGCAAAAATGGATCCTCGGCGTTATAATGGGGCAATGTTTTTAGGCTTGAAAGGTATTTCGGTCAAAAGTCACGGTGGAGCTGATGCCCTTGCTTTTTCTTATGCCGTTGAAGCCGCCGTTCGTATGGCAAGAAGTAATTTATGTGAAAAGATAAAAGAAGAACTGAAACATGTTATGGATGTTGATGTTCCGGATATGTCAGTTGAACAATAATCAATAGGGGGTATTATGAGATCTGTTGTTCGGGGTGTGGGCGGTTACCTGCCTGAAAAGATTTTAACAAATGCCGATTTAGAAAAAATGGTTGAAACCAGTGATTCTTGGATACGAGAAAGAACGGGTATTGAAACACGTCACATCGCTTCTTCGGATGAATTTACGTCAACATTGGCAATCAAGGCGGCTCAGAAAGCACTTTCGAATGCCGGCTTAACGGGAGCTGATATTGATATGGTTATTTTGGCAACGACAACACCGGACGATACAACGCCGGCAACCGCTGTCAAGGTACAAGAAGCAATTGGCATGACACAAGGTTGTGCTTTTGATGTTCAGGCGGCCTGTTCCGGTTTTATGTATGCCTCTTGTATAGCTAATCAATTTATTTGTTCCGGTCAGGTGCGTCATGTTTTGGTTATCGGAGCTGAAACATTATCACGTATTGTTGATTGGACAGATAGAAATACATGTGTTTTATTTGGTGATGGTGCCGGAGCCGTTATTTATGGTGCCTCTACACCTGAAGAAGATGAAGTTGGTATGGGTATATTAGATATTATTATTCATTCTGACGGACGGTATCGTCAATTATTGACAACAACAGGCGGTGTATCTCGTACACAAAATGCCGGTTACGTTTTGATGGAAGGACGAGAAGTTTTTCGTCATGCTGTTAAAAATTTGTCAGATGTTGCAGAAGAAGTTTTAGCTAAAACCGGTATTTCGGTATCAGATGTTGACTATCTTGTTCCACATCAGGCTAATGTTCGTATTATTGAAGGAACAGCAAAAAAACTGGGATTTGATATGGATCGGGTTATACTAACATTGCCTTGCCAAGGTAATACATCGGCGGCTTCAATTCCTTTGGCATTGTATGAAGGTGTGAAAAGCGGTCGTTTAAAAAAAGGACAACTTGTTTTATTAGATGCCATGGGTGGTGGTTTTACATGGGCCGGCGGATTGATAAGATTGTAAAAAAAACACTTGAAGTTAACAAAAAAATATGAGATATAATTATTGAAGACAAAAAAGAGGAAAATACTATGACACAAACAATAACCAGAGCAGATATTGCAGATTCGATTTACACGGAACTTGGATTTTCTCATGCAGAATCCTTTAAATTGATTGAACAGGTTTTATCAAACATTGTTTCAGCACTTGAAAGAGGAGAAACAGTTAAAATTTCAAAATTTGCAACGTTTATTCCTCATGCTAAAAGAGAACGTGTCGGTCGCAATCCGAAAACGGGTGAAACACATGCGATTACACCACGTACGGTTGTTTCATTTAAAGCCTCAAATACATTGAAAGATGTTTTAAAAGGATAGTAATGTTAAAGGCTGAAAACGCTTATCGGACGATTACGGAAGTTGCAGATTTACTGCAAGTTCCAGCGTCCGTTTTGCGTTTTTGGGAAACGCAATTTCATCAAATTAAGCCGATAAAACGTATGGGACGGCGTTATTATCAGGCGGAAGATGTTGTTTTATTAGCTCGTATTCGTGATTATTTATACAAAGAAGGTTTTACGATTAAGGGTGTTCAAAAACGTTTAAAAATGCCTGAAACGAAAAATGCAGATACATCACTAAATAAAGTTTCTACTGAAACAGCTTTGGGTGTTGATGTTGACAAAGTTTGTTCTGATTTAGAAGAATTAAAAATCTATTTATCTGAATATATATAAATGGGTAGGATTATCTTATGTCCCTTAATCTTTCTACGGTGTATGTTGATTGGGTGAAATTGGATGGCCGTATTATTTCAGGTAAACGAAAATCTCCAATATATATTTTAATTTCGTTGAATAAGCGCAAGGGACTTGTTTGGTTAGAACGTATGCCGAACTGTCAACCTTTAACAGTTATGTTTACGGCTATGAAATCATTTCGGGAATTTAATGAAGGGCATCGTTGTCGTATTCACCAGGTTGTAACAGATTCAAAAAAAGAATTTTGTGCCAAAAAGTATAAATCTAAGCATCCGTTTGAACGATTATTACTCGAAATGGGATTTTTGCATGGTGTTCGGCGTCTTTTTCCTTTATGTTTACTTAAATTTGAACAAATACTTTTTATCAGTTTGAATGACGAAGGTGTTTTTGAAACTTTGGAAGAATTTGATTCATATTTACTTGATTTTGTGACTTATTATAATCATCCGGAAATAATTAACATATTTTCGGAATATCCGAATTATAAGGATTTTGATTTTTATAAAGCAGGTGTTGGGGAAAATTTAACAAATACGCTAGCTGCCTGCCAATATATTATTAAACAAAAAAAAAGCCGTTATTTTAAGCGTTCCAAAAAATCATCCGAGCCGTCAGATTCTGATACAAGTAAATTAAGTGTGTATGATGGTAATTTTAATCCGCTTCCTGATTATGAAAATCAAATGAATGATTCTTTTTATTTAGATGCCTATGATTCGTTAGAATCGGAACAATCTGATTTTGAAGTAACAAAACAACGTACCTTTCGGCGTTTTTTATCTAAAGAACGTGAAAGAAAATTAAAAGAAAAACAAAACAATCAATTACAAGATCAAGATTTTTATTGATATCAGAAAAATATTTTAAAATTAGGACTCGGTTAATTTTTTAAATAAATCAATATCTTCTTTAAATTGATTATATTCATTTTTAAATGAAGCCGGATAAGCTTGATATAATAAATTTAATACTTGAAGCATACCTTGTCGAACAGAGGGGTGAGCTTGTTTAGCACAACGCAATGAAAAAATATGTTTCCATTCTTCAAAACTGCATGTCATGATAACATCTGCTTTTGTTGAATGAGGCAACATCATTCGCAATTGGTCTGCTTTTACATCCGGCAGGGCGGCCATTGCCATATAGTTCTGTTCTATTTGTTTCATACAAGAAAACCAAAGGTTAAATTCAGGTGTTCCTTCTTTTATATTAACAGGTTGAAGCATAACCAATTCATTACCAAAACGGTCTTTGGAATAATTGCAATAACGGGTTGATTCAATTGAAAATGAACATAACCGATGGCGGGTAATATCTTTATATAATGAAATATCACAAACAATATGAGCGGTTATATAGTTGTGTTTGTCCCCATGTTTACTATTTTGTATGTCGATTAACTTTAAATTTTCAAAAGTTGTTAATGTGTTATTTGTTTCTTGTGCGAAAATAGACAAAGATTCATTTTCTTGAAAAATTAAATTAAAGTCAATGATTCCCGTTCGTCTGAAAATATCACGAAACGTACGCATGTTGCCGGAAACAATCAAAGTATTATGCTGTGTGTTTTGTGTTACATTTAATCCTTGGACAACTTGCAAACAATTCAAAAGAGCTGCATCATTTTGTTTTGTTTGACTGAGTTCAAAAATTAAATGGGCATGTTCAATAACGGATTCATGACCTGACTTTAAAATACCGGCAATAAATTTATCCGCAGATTGAGGGGTAATATTGGATTCTGATTTATAACAAGTTCGACCACATTTTTCAACATGACGTGTAATCATGTCAATATCTGTTAATTGATACAAATCCGCACTTGCTTTAACTAATTTAACCATCCAATCCTCCCGTTATCGATTCTGGAAATTATCATATCAAAATGATTGAATTTGTCAATCAAAAAACAACTATTTTTGATGTTGATGAGGTGATTGAGGATATGTTTTATTTTTTTGAGATGTAATTTTATTATAGTGTTGTCTTGCTCGTCTGATATGGTTAATCAGCATATCCATAATAATATGTGAAGATGTATAGTAATCATTCAGGAAAGGAGAATATTCCTGCTTATTTTGTAATCGATTTTGATTAAATCGTATAAAATCTGCAACAGAATAATTATATTCTGTTTTTTCTTTTTTTACGACACCATTTTCACGATATGCGGAGTCAATGCGAACGGTGATAAATGTTTTACTGGGGGCATAAACCGATTCTAACATTAAACGAAGAATGTCTGCTGCTTCTTTTGTTTTTTTGATGTTCCATTCTCGCAAAGCAGTTAAAACAGGTGTTGTTTGAACAGTTATATATGTTGTTTCCGTATTATTTCTATAAAATAAACGTGGTTTAGACGTTATTTGAATACGTTGAGAAGCTCCGGAAGCGATTGCTTTTTGTACACCGTTTAAATCACTTAAAAAAATAGATTGAATGAGTTGAATCGTTGGTTTTTTTGTTGATAAATGTTTTTTTGTCATATAAATCCTCTAAAAAATGAATAAATATTATATAAAATTTTTTTATATTTTTCAAGATATTTTTTTTGTTTGTGAATAAGTTGACTTTAAAACAATAAGATGATATGGTACATTGTTTTTGTAGAGAAATGATAATGAAATTATTTTGTTTAATTTTGATTTTATTGATTGGTTATACAGCTCTTTTTTTTGTTATATATGCGTTGTATTCATTTTTAAAATGCGGGTGTGGTCGATTTGCTCCTTATGTTCCGAGTGTTGGCAAAGCCAAAGATTGTATGTTGGCTTGTGCTCGAAAAAAGTTGCAAAATGCTTCAATGCCGATGACGATTATCGATATGGGAAGTGGAACAGGCTCCTTGTTAATTCCGTTGGCTCGAGAATTTCCGCAACACCATTTTATTGGATTAGAGTGGGATAAAGTACCGTATTTGATTGCTCGTTTTAAATCTAAAAGATTGCAAAATATTCAGTGGCGATGTGAAAATTTTATGAATTATCCTTGTCAAACGGCAGATATTATTTTTTGTTATATTTTAAAAAGTGCCCAAAATCGAGTAGGGCAAAAATTAGCCAATGAAATTAAAGATGATTGTTTGGTTATTTCAGAGTTATTTACGTTACCTCAATTGGAACAATTTAAGCAATATAAAACGACAATTGGGGTTCCTGTTTATCTGTTTCGAAAAAAAATGTCATCAAAAAGGTCTTCTTGATAAAGTATGAAAAAAGGCAATTACATCGTAATTGCCTTTTTATTTTTTAACCTTCTTCAAGGAAACTGCGTAATTTTCTGGACCGAGTCGGATGTTTTAACTTTCGTAAAGCTTTGGCTTCAATCTGACGGATTCGTTCACGTGTAACAGCAAATTGTAATCCGACTTCTTCTAATGTATGATCAGAATTCATACCAATCCCAAAACGCATACGCAAAACACGTTCTTCACGGGGTGAAAGTGTTGATAAAACAGCTGTGCAGGATTGACGCAAATTCGTTTGAATAGCAGCTTCAAGAGGTTGAATGGTGTTTTTATCTTCGATAAAATCTCCTAAATGTGAATCTTCTTCATCACCAACCGGTGTTTCAAGTGAAATCGGTTCCTTTGCAATTTTCATAACTTTTTTAATCTTATCAACAGATAAATTGATGCGAGGAGCCAATTCTTCCGGAGTCGGTTCATGACCTGTTTCCAACATCATTTGACGACCTGTTTTTAACATCTTATTGATTGTTTCAATCATATGAACAGGAATGCGAATAGTACGTGCCTGATCAGCGATGGCTCGTGTAATAGACTGACGAATCCACCAAGTTGCATACGTTGAAAATTTATATCCTCGTTGATATTCAAATTTATCAACAGCTTTCATCAAACCGATGTTCCCTTCTTGAATCAAATCTAAAAATTGCAATCCACGGTTTGTATATTTTTTGGAAATAGAAATAACCAACCGTAAATTGGCTTCAATCATTTCCTGTTTAGCTTTATTTGTTTCTTGCCGTCCTTTTTTTACGGTTGTTACCAGTCGGCGATATTCTGAAATCGGCATTTTAACTTCTTCAACAATGTGTTGAATGGCTGTTCTGATTTCTTGAATTTCATCACCATTGCGGTCAATAAACGTTTTCCAATTTTTGTTGTTTTTCTTTTCGGCTTTTTTTATCCAATCAGTATCCATTTCACTGTTTTGGTAAAATTCCAAAAAATCTTCCCGCTCAATTTTGGAGGCAGTTGCTAAACGTAGTAAACGTCCTTCCAAAACAATCAACCGTTGATTGACTTCATTGATTTGTTCAATCAATTCTTCAATTCGATTGGGATTTAAATGAATATCTTTTAATTTCAGTGTTAATTCATTTTTAAGATTATTGTATTTTTCTTCGATTGATGCGGTAACTTGTTTATTCGCTAAAATAAGAGCCAGTCGTTCTTGTTGTGCAACAACAAAATCTTTATAAAGATTTTCAATTTCTTGGAAAGAAATCAAAATTTGAGGTAATAAAGATTCTTCCATTTGTCCGATAGATAATGAATTTTCAGCGTATTCATCATCTTCGTCATCTTCTGTATCGTGTGTTTCTTCGATTTCGTCTGTTTCTGAGTCATCGATTTCCGTTATGTCATCATCGCTTATATCTGAATCGTCATCTGAAACGGATTCGGCAGACATATCATCGGTTTCATCATCGGTTTCTTCTTCGATTTCTTCTTCAACAATTTCAAAATCATCGTTTAACGGTGTTTGATTAACGGCTTCAATCGGTGTTTTGTTCAAAACACCGGCTGATTTTTCCAACTTTGCTAATTCTAAACTGGCTGTTTGACGAATTTGTTCAGCCTTATCTAAATCTTCTTTGTTGGGATTTGATTCAAAAGTCGCTTCTAAATCAATGATTTCACGTAAAAACATAGTGCCGTTATGGAGCCGTTGATTCCAAAGAGAAATGGCTTTCATTGTTAAAGCACTTTCAGATAATCCGCTCATCATAACATCAAAACCGGCACTGATTCGTTTAGCGATGGCAACTTCCCCTTCACGGGAAAGTAATTCAACGGCTCCCATTTCCCGTAAATATAAACGGACAGGGTCGTTAATCCGACTGTTAACATCAACTTCGCCCACATTTTCATCTTCGGCATCCAGTGTCGTTAAAGCAGATTTGTTGGATAAACTTTCTGTTAAATCCGTTAAATCATCATGGCTGTCAACAACATTGATGCCCATGTCAGTAAATGAAGACAAAATAAGTTCGAATGTTTCTTCACTTTGCGATTCGGTAGGTAAATTTTTACGTAGTTCCGTTATAGAAATGAAACCTCGTTCTTTACCTTTTTCAATCAGCTTTTTCATTGATAGTTTGGCATCAGCCGTTGTATGAGAGTGTTTGCCGGATAAATGACCGTTTTCTGAGTAAAAATTCATGTGCACACCAACCACGGAAAAATAAAATATAAAAATTTTCTATATTATATACATTTTTATAAGTGTTGTCAATCATTTTTATTCGGAGGTTGACAATTTTTCGATTTCTTTTTTCAAATTGACAATTTGATTCCATAATTCCGATGTCGGATTTTGTGTAAATTCTTGTAACTTTATTTCTTTTTCATTTTGTAATGCTTTAAATCGAAAGGCTTGTATCCATTTTTCCAATTCGTTTTGTACATCAATTTGGTTTCGATTGGATTTTTGTAACATTTCAATTTCAGGAAATGTTTCCGGTTTATCTTGAAGGACTGATTTTTGTATTTGTTCGGATGTTATATCCGGATTTTCAATCAACAAGTTAATGGTTTTTGAAAACATAGACTGCATAACGTTTTCCGTTAAATGTAAATCGGATATATCTTCAATAAAATTTTGTGCCGTTTGCGGATAACAAATCAAGTAAGCCAATAACATCCGTCCTTCAAGCATATCTGCTTTGGGTTTGGTAATGGTTTGGGCTTCTCTGAAAGATAGCGATCGTTTGTTTGTTTTTTGCTGATGTTCCAGTTGCCATAATTTTTGTTTTAAATCTTTAAGATAATATGACCGTACTTTTTCATGTTGTATTTTTTCAATCAGTTCTGTTGCATCTTTTTCTAATTTAGCTCGCCGTTCAGGGGTATCTAAAGAACGACCCTCAATCAATGAATTCCATAACGTGTAAGATAGTGATTTTGCATTGTTAATGGCTTCTTGAAAGGCTTGCGGGGATTTTTTACGAATCATGTCATCCGGATCGAACGTGTCCGGTAAAAAAACAAATTGCATTGATTTGCCGGGAACCAGAATGGGAATGGCTCTGTTCATGGCTCGAATGGTTGCTTTTCGTCCGGCTGTATCCCCGTCAAAACAAATTAACGGTTCGTCACATGATTGCCAAAGTAATTTTATTTGGTTTTCCGTAAAGGCTGTCCCTAACGGAGCAACGGCATTTGTGAAGCCAGCACTATGTAAGGCGATAACATCCATGTATCCCTCAACCAAAACAGCTTGATTTTTTTTGCGTATGGTTTCAATAGCTTGGGGTAGGGCGTATAATTGTTCTCCCTTATGAAATAAAGTTGTTTCGGGTGAATTTAAATATTTGGGTTCCCCTTTTTCCATCAAGCGTCCGCCAAAAGCAATGACTTGTTTTCTGCGATTAAGAATGGGAAACATAATTCGATCGTAAAAATAGTCATGTTGCGTTTTTCGTTCTTGTGCTTGAACAATCAATCCCAGCTGTATGCCCTTTGCAACCGATAATTTTTTTTCATTAAAATAGGCAAGTAACGCCGAACCGGATGGGGCATATCCTAAACGAAAAGATTTAGCGACTTCAGCTGTTATTCCTCTGCTTTTTAAGTAATCACGTGCTTTTTTTCCTCTCTCGGAAAAAAGTGCTTTTTGAAAAAATAAACAGGCTTCCTCCATGAGTTGAAGTTCTGTTTGATATTCGGCTTTTCGTTCGGGGGAAACTGTTGTAGCTTTCGGGATTTCCATTCCTGCCATGTGAGCCAAATATTCAATCGCTTCCATAAACGGCATTTTTTCACAATCCGTCATGTATCGGATAATATCCCCATGAGCACCACACCCGAAACAATGATAAAATCCCTTATCATCATTAATGGTAAAAGAAGGTGTTTTTTCATGATGGAACGGACACAATCCCGTATATTCACGCCCCCGTTTCATCAGTTTAACTTTTTTACCGATAAGTTGCGAAAGCGTGATTCGTTCACGTAATTCATCCAAAAAGCGAGGAGGAAATGCCATTTATGAAAGTAAAGCCTTGATTTGTTGTGAAGCTAAAGCAAAATCCATTTTGCCGGCATATTGAGCTTTTAAAGCCGCCATGACTTTTCCCATGTCTTTGATGGATGTTGCTCCAACACTTTGGATAACGGTTGAAATAGCTGTTTTTGTTTCTTCTTCGGACATTTGCTGGGGTAAAAATTGGTTGATGATGTCAATTTCAGCTTGTTCAGCTTCAACCAAATCCGAACGATTACCTTGTTTATACATCTCGATACTTTCTTTGCGTTGTTTAACCATGCCCTGCAAAAGAGATAAAATAGCGTTGTCGTCAATACCATCCGTAATACCTTTGGGGCGTGCTTCAATATCTTTATCTTTGATAGCAGCGTTAATCAATCGGATAGTGGCTGTCTTTTTTTCTTCTTTATTTTTTAAAGCATCAATAAGGGCTTTTTTTAGTTGTTCTCGAATCATATTTTTCTCCATTTTCTTATTAAACGTTCTTTATGAAAGTATATCAGTTTCTTTATTTTTTCAAGCAAAAATATCTCATTGGGACAAAATAACATCGTTTTTACAAAAAAGATTGCTTTTTAAATGAATATAAGATAGTTTGAAAAAAAATCAACAATGAAAGGATTTATAAATGGTTGCTATGCTTTTTATCGGACTTGTTTTAGGTTTGACTGTGCCTTCTATTGCCAGTCGGTTTGGTAAAATTTTACCGGCTGATCCCGGTTTGATATGTGCAATGTTATGGCATAAACCCCGTTTTCCGAAATCAACTAATCCGGCACGGGTTCAATTGTTCAAATCAAAGTGGAAACGTTTGATAATCTTTTCGGTTATTTGGGGTGTTGTTTTGATGGGATTGTTTGGGTGTGTTCATGTCTTTATTCCGTCTGATATGCGTGTTTGGGGTTATATTTTCATCTATATAACGGCTTTGTTGATGACGGTTGATCAACAATATTATTTACTGCCTGATTTTTTTACAATTCCTTTGTTGTTGTTAGGGGTTACATCGGCTTATTTTTCTCCGTTTGACGGACTAACCATGGGCGAACGATTGTGTGGAGCGTGGTTCGGTTATGCGTTATCAACTGTTTCCGTTTTTGTTATGTCCTTTTTTAAAAAAGGAGAATTTGGTGCCGGTGATGTTAAAATGTTGACGGCATTAGGCGCTTGGTTTGGGATTGTCGGATTAAATGCCGTCCTTGTTTTATCCTTTGTATTCTTTGTTTGTACGGCTTTTTTAAAACGTGTTCGGGCAGATGCGTTTGGTCCGTCATTAGGTTTGGCCGGTATCATCGTTTTCTTTCTCATTTACACGAAATTATGGTGGACAATATTGTAAAAATCATGTATAAACATATCTGAAAAAAACTAAACAAGGGTATAAAAGATGGAACAAACGGAAAAAACATTATTCGATACGGTCGGTGATGAATTACGGCGTGAAAGAATCGCAAAGAAACTGGATGTTAAAACGGTTGCAAATCATTTGCGTATTCGGGAAAGTTTTGTTATTGCTTTGGAAACAAATGATTATACGGTTTTTCCGGCTTTGGTTTACGGAATTGGTTTTTTAAGAACATATGCTTCGTATTTGGGATTAGAAGCTACCCCTCTTGTCGAACGTATTAAAAAAGAAACTGAATCTTTAGTCAGTCTTGATACCCAAACGCCAATACCTGAAAAACAAAATGTTTTGCCGTCCAAGAAGATAATTTCGTTTAGTTTTATTTTACTTTTTATTTTATGTTTAGGGTGGTATGTTTGGTCTTGCTGTGAACAAAATGATGAATTGATATTATCAGCAGAACCGATGGAAGTTGTAACGCAACCGAATATGATTGAAAAAGCTCCTATTGAAATTGATACGATGCTGGCTCAAAAAACAACGGTGTTGAGTGAAGAATTAAATGCCGTTTTACCATTGGAAACGGCTGTTGTGGCAACTGATACGATTGTGTCTGATGAAACAGATGTTTTAGTATCAGATTCGGATGATAAGACGTCAGAAAAAGAATATAAAGATTTGACAGGAAAAGCATATGGACAGCCTGCCGGTGCCCGAATAGTTTTAATTGCCAAGGATAGAGTTTGGTTTGATATTAAAGACGGCAATACGCTTGTTTTCAATCAGATTATGTCTAAGGGAGACGGTTATTTTGTTCCCGTTGATAAAGAAAATTTAATTATGCGAACAGGCAATGCCCGTGGATTGGAAGTTTATGTTGACGGCATATCTAAAGGAGTATTATCTTCAACGGAAACGGTTAAAAATAACATTATTTTAAAACCGGAAACATTTAAGTAAAGCCGTTATATTTTTAATGATACATAGAAAAAAGCAGGAGTGTTTTTATGAATTTTGAGCAAAAATTAGAACCGATTATTGCCCGTTATGATGAATTAACGGCCTTATTGGCTCAAGGGGCAACCGGTGATGAATTTGTGAAATTATCAAAAGAATTAAGTTCATTGGAAGAAATTCACGCACAGGGATTGGTTTATAAAAAAATGTTATCGGACATGAAAGATGCCGAAGCGTTGTTGGCTGACGAATCAACGGATGAAGATTTTCGTCAAATGGCACAAGAAGAATTATATTCTTTAAAAGAACGAATTCCATTGATGGAAAGGGAAATACAAATTTTATTATTGCCTAAAGATGAAGCGGATGACCGAAATGTTATTTTAGAAGTACGAGCCGGAACAGGTGGTGAAGAAGCCGCTTTATTTGGGGCGGAATTATTCCGTATGTATGAACGATATGCTACATTAAAGCATTGGC
Source organism: Alphaproteobacteria bacterium (assembly GCA_017467335.1). Classification (GTDB taxonomy): domain Bacteria; phylum Pseudomonadota; class Alphaproteobacteria; order CAAHEQ01; family UBA3637; genus RGIG4140. Next base: position 25,662 of record JAFTSJ010000034.1, on the reverse strand, counting down.
AATTTGAAGTATTATCCTTAAATGAAACGGGATTAGGCGGATATAAAGAAGCCGTTGCTCAAATTAGTGGTAAATCTGTTTTTGCTCGTCTAAAATTTGAATCGGGAGCACATCGTGTTCAACGTGTACCGGAAACCGAATCGGGCGGACGTGTTCACACATCAGCGGCTACGGTTGCTGTTTTGCCGGAAGCACAGGAAGTTGATGTGCAAATCAATGAAGCTGATTTGGAAATTACAACATGTCGTGCTTCCGGTGCCGGTGGGCAACATGTTAATAAGACGGATAGTGCCATTCGAATTGTTCATAAACCAACGGGAATTGCTGTTGAATGTCAGGAAGAACGGTCACAATTTAAAAACAAGGATAAGGCGTTAATGCGTTTAAGAACGGCATTATATGATATGCAAAGACAGGCTTTGGATAGTGAACGTTCTCAAAATCGTAAAAATCAAGTTGGTTCAGGTGACCGTTCAGAACGTATTCGTACATATAATTTCCCTCAAGGGCGTGTTACGGACCACCGTATCAATAAGACATCTTATCAATTGACAGAAGTTATGGACGGTGTCGGTTTGGATGATTTTATTGAATCGTTGATAACAGAAGATCAAATGGCTCGTTTGGCTGAAATTGATGTATAATTCCGATATAATTAACATGATTGCAACACGCATATCCGATTATTCGGATACGCCTGTTTTAGATGCTCGTTTTTTTTGTTCATATTATAATGGAAATCCGACATCGCTTCAAATATCTGACTTTATTTGTCGCAGAAAGCAAGGCGAACCGGTTTCTAAAATTTTGGGACAACGAGGTTTTTGGAAACGTGATTTTATTGTTTCCAAAGATGTATTAGACCCACGACCGGATTCGGAAACACTCATTGAAGCTGTTTTGAAATATTATACTGATAAAAAACAAAAATTATCCATTTTAGATATTGGAACGGGTAGTGGTTGCCTCTTGTTAACGTTGCTGGATGAATATCCCAATGCTCAAGGATTGGGAATTGATAAATCAAAAGAGGCATTAAAGATTGCTCGACAAAATGATGTGTCATGTCGAGCAGAATTTAAAATGGATGATTTTACGGATTCCTGTTTTGGACAAGATTATGCAAAGTTTGATATTATTGTTTCGAATCCACCGTATATTAAAACAGATGATATTGCTTTATTAGATATCGCTGTCCGTCAATTTGATCCTTTATCAGCTTTAGATGGTGGTGTAGATGGATTAGATGCCTATCGTTATTTGTCAAAGACATTACCGTTGCTTTTAAAAGATGACGGTATGATATTTTTTGAAATCGGACAGGGGCAGGAAAGAGATGTTATTGACTTAATGGAAACAAATCACGAATTTATTTGTGCTGAACAAATCAAAGATTTATCGGGAATTATCCGTATTTTGGCATTTCGTAAAACAAAATAATATTGTTCCTAAAAAATTACCCTTGAAAACACAATGGCGGTAATGATTTCAAGGGTAAAGTTATCATTTATATATTATTTCCAATAATCACTTATCCATGGAACAGGCAACAGATGTTTATATAATTTTTTGTAACCCCGAGGGTATTTCCTGTCTGTTTTATCTGAACACCAAATTCCTTTTTGTGCATCTTCCAATCCGGGAAGACCATGAAAAGCAATCATTTTTAAACCTTCAATCTGTGGAATTTTAGATGTCACAAATAATCGTAAATACCATTTAGGTAAGCAATGGAAACGAAAACTTTTAAACCAATTTTCCGGCCAAAAATTTAAAGAACCTTCTTTTTCAATGACTTTATAAGACAAATATTCTTGGGAAGCTGTATAAAATCGTTCAACCATTTCTTTGGGATGTTCTTCAAAATAACGTTTAATATATCCCAATGTGCCGACAACAAATGAATAACAACTGGCTTGTCCGACATGATTACCTTTTGTATGCCAATCATTGATAATATAGAATTTATCTTCTTGCGGATATTCAAAAAATTCATCCAAATTACCAACAATTAACGAATCTAAATCAAAGAAAAAAACACGTTGTCCGGTTAATCCGCCTAATTTATCATCACATAGGGCTGCTTCTTTACGATAAGCATATTTTTGAGCATATTCTTCTTCACCTTTTTTGACATTTTCAAATTGAGGTAATGGTTTGACAATAACATCATCTCTTAACCCAACCGAATTATCCGTAAAACAATAAAAGTCAATTTCAAACTTTGTGTTGCGTTTAATCATGGAACATAATTTGTTAACATCATCTGCTTTATAAGCTGTTCCCCATTTAATACAAATCACATTATATTTTTGCATGTTATAACCCCCTTTTAAAAGTTACATACCGTATTTTATGACATAAAATTTTAAATAAGTCAAGTTTCCTATATACGAACAAGATGAACTTCAATAAGTGGTTTTTTACCGTAAAATTCTTTCAAAAATTGACGAATGCCGGTACGAACGGCATTTTCAATTAAATCATCACGTTCTTTGTTAGAATTGTCCAATTCGTTAATGTTTTGTATGATTTTTTCTTTGAGAGCCGTTTCATCATCACTTCCTGTTTCCAGTAAACCAAATGTTGATAGATGTAAATCACCTAAAATGTGGCCTTGTTTATCTAAAACAACCGTAACAACAAGTGTTCCATCTTCAATCATTTTTCGTCTTTTACGAATAACTTCTGCCCCGAGGGGTAATATTTTTTTACCGTCAACGGCTAAAATACCGGTTTCGGTTTGTCCGATGATTTTTGGTTCTTGTTCAAGTGTTAAAATTTCCCCGTCTTCAAGTGCAAAAGAATAAGGTACCTGCCACTTTTTTGCCAAAGAAGCATGTTCGTTCAATTCTCGTGCTTCACCATGAACAGGTAAAGCAATATGCGGTTTGACTAATTTATACATTTCAATTAAATCCGGTCCCGCATAGTGACCTGATACATGTACTAATGCTTCTCGATTCGTGATGATAGTAACATCTTTTGCTTTAAATCTTTTTTGTAATAAAGCAATGGCTTTTTCATTTCCGGGAATAATACGGGAAGAAAAAATAACCACATCTTCCGGACCAAAATAAACACTGTTTTTTTGCGGTGTTAAGGTTGATAAATTACTTAACGCTGAATAAGGTTCTCCCTGACTACCGGTACAGATATAAAGAACACTGCCGATTGGTCGTTCCAATGCTTCTTGTTCTGATAAAAATTCAGGCATGTCTTTAAAATAACCGGTTGCACGAGCAGCAGCATCTATTCGCCATAGACTACGTCCCAGTAAGCAAATTTCCCGATTGTTTTGAACTGCGGCTTGATAAATGCTTTGAATACGACTGACATTTGAAGCAAAACAACCAACAGCAATTTGTTTTCCGTGGTATTTACGGACCAATTCAATCAGTGAATTTTGAACATCTTGTTCTGTAAGTGTTTGTTTTTCACCAAAAACATTGGTTGAATCACAAACGAATGCCAAAACACCTTCTTGACCTAACTCTTTCAGCCGTTTTTTGTTTGTTTCCTGATTTAAAATCGGATCAGAATCCCATTTCCAGTCGCCGGTATGTAAAATAGTCCCTTGTTGCGTGCGAATGGCTAAAGCCGATGATTCCGGAATGGAATGACTCATAGCAATAAATTCAATTTCAAACGGATTTAAATCTAAACATTCTCCTTGATTGATAACGGTTACATCAACACGACCCAATAAACCGGTTTCCATTAGTTTAGATTCTAATAACTCATTTGTGAATGCCGTTGCATAAATCGGACATTGAAGTTGGTGCCATAAATAACCAATAGCACCTAAATGATCTTCGTGACCATGTGTTAAAACCAAACCGACAATATCTTTTTTCTTATCGGCTAAAAAAATCGGGTCGGGCAATAATACGTCAACACCAGGCAATCCATCACCGGGGAAACCAACCCCGCAATCAACAAGTAACCACTTGTTTTTGTATCCATAAGCAAAAAAATTCATCCCGATACCGGTTGCTCCGCCTAACGGAACAAAAACAAGTTTATCATGAGGTATTGTTATTGTTTGATTTTCAATTATTTCATTCATGTTATTTCCTTTTTGTTAAAAAAAACATCGCCGGCCGTAATAAAACGAACGGTACCGTCATCTAATTTCAGGGAAATCGCCCCCTGAGGCGTTAACTGTGTAAAGACTCCGGATATTGTTTCGTGCGGTAAGCGAACAAAAATACGTTCGTTAATACCAACGGCTGACTGAAGCCATTTATGCCGAATTATATCAAATCCGTCTTGATTAAAAATCGATAAATTTTTTGTTATTTTATGACAGAGGGCTAAAATAATTTCATGTTTGCCAACCAACGTATTTAACGCTGTTGCCGGATATAAGACATCATCATTGCAGGGTGCATTTTTAAGATTGATACCAATTCCGACAATAACTTTATCATCATGTTGTTCCAATAAAATACCGGCAATTTTTTTGTGGTTGAGTAAAATATCATTGGGCCATTTAATTTGACATGAAAAACCAAAATCGTCCAGTGTTTCTTTGACGGACACGGCTGTTATAAAGGATAAAAGAGGTGTTTGATAGCCGTATTCAGGTAAAACAAAACTGACGAATAAATTGCCTTCTTGACTAATCCATAAACGGCCATGACGACCACGCCCGTTTGTTTGTTTGTCTGCAAAAACAACCGTTCCGATAGGATAAGAACAAGCCGTGTCATTTGTTGATTTGACACTGTTAAAGTGATATATCTTCCAATTCATTTGCAGTGTATATAGCACATTTTTTTTTAAATGAAAAGAAAAACCTTGATTTTGGTAAAATTAAAGAGATATATTAACTGTGAATTGATAAACAGAGAGATGGAAATGAAAAAAAATCTTATTTTTTTTACTGTTGTAATTATATTTTTGGGTTTTATGATTGTTTTTATGTTCGGGCAAGAAGAAAATAAATCGGTAACAGTGGTTGATGTTCCTCCTGTTGCTGAAATGGAACAAGATATTATTTCTGTACCGGATGTAATTTCGGAAAGTGATATGGAAGATTTATCTCCCGAAGCAGCGGAACATGATTAAGGATACGATATGACACAGGAAGAATTATTGGAAAACTTTTCTTTTTTAACGGATTGGGAAGATAAATACCGTTATTTAATAGAATTGGGTGACATGTTAGAAGATTTTTCGGAAAGCGATAAAATTCCTCAAAATAAAGTTGACGGTTGTATGTCACAGGTTTGGTTGATTTCTCAAAAAAAAGATAACAAGTATTATTTTCGAGCAACAAGTGATGCCCATATTGTTCGGGGCTTAATTTTTGTTTTGTTGGTATTAGTAAATGAAAAAACAGCTTCTGAAATACAATCTGTTGATATTAAAACGATTTTTGACCAATTAGGTTTGGCGGATAATTTATCTCCAACCAGAAGAAACGGTTTTTTTGCTATGATTGAACGGATTCGTTTTTTAAGTCAGGCAATTTAATTTTGTATGACTTGTGCGATTGTTAAAACATAAACAGCTTTGGCTCCGTTTTGTTTCAGTATTTTAGCACAGGCTTCTGCCGTTGCTCCGGTTGTCAAAACGTCATCTATCAACAAAACAGACAATCCCTTTATATCATAATTCGGATTGATACAAAAAGCATTTTTGACGTTTTCTTTCCGTTTTTGATTGTTTTTAAATGCTTGCGAGCGTGTAAAGCGTTGGCGTGTTAATACAGTCGTTGAATAAGGTTTCTTTATTTTTTTTGCCAAAAGTTCAGCTAATACCGATGATTGATTATATTTTCTTGTTAAACGGCGTTTCCAATGCAAGGGTACAGGTATGATTAAATCTGTTTTTTCAAACAAATCAGCACCGGCTCGAATCATATACTGCACAAAAAAATGTCTTAAATCTGTTCTATCGGCATGTTTTAATTTCAAAATGGCGTTTCTGGAAAATGAATCATAAACAAATGCTGAACGGGATAAATCATAAATTTTACGTTTAGCAATACAATTAGGACATAATAATTTTTCTTCCGAATCCGTCAAAGGTAAAGGCCGACCGCAACGATGACATTTCGAACCGGTAATAAAATGAATTTGCTTAAAACAGTCGTCACACATTATTTGTGAGCGATGTATTATTTGGTTACAATAAGGACATTGAGGCGGAAAAACAAAATCAATAGCCTCAAAAAGATGTTTTTTAATAAAACGGATAAAAGAACTTGTATTTTGCATAAAAATAACCTACCTTAATGCAAATATAAAATCAAGGATATAAAACAATGTCAGATAAAAAAATTAAAAATTCAAAAGAATATGAAATTGCTTATACATATGTTAAAAATGAAAACAATCCGTGTGTTGTTTATTTACATGGATTGCGTTCTTCTCGTAAAAGTGAAAAAGGGCAACGGATATTCAATTTTTGTTTGAAAAATAATTATTCTTTTTTGTCGGTTGATTATACGGGGCATGGCGAATCAGAAGGTTATCCGCATGATTTCAGAATCCACCAATGTTTAGAAGATGTTATGACGGTTATTGTTCATCATAATATTCAGGAGCCATTGTATTTGGTTGGTAGTTCATTAGGCGGATGGATATCTTTTTTATTGGCTGAAAAACTTCCGAAACAGGTAAAAGGAATTTTAACATGTGCTGCCGGTGTTGATTTTTTACCGATGGTGTGGAAACATATATTTAATGATGAAATACGTGATTTGTTAAAAAATGGTGGCATTATCGGACCGAATGAAGAAACGCACGGACATTGTTTTTCTTATCCGATGTTTGTTGAAGCAGAACCGTTTTTATTGTTAAAACGTCAAATTCGATATAATGGTCCGGTTATTTTGGCACATGGTGATAAAGATGATATTATTCCTTTTGAAAATTCATTTAGGATTAAAGATGCTCTTGAATCAAGAGATGTTTGTGTCCATATAGTTAAAGGGGATAATCATTCTTTATTAAGTTATCCGTTAGAAAATAATATTCAATTACTTATAGAAAGAAATGTTGCATGAAACAAAATCAAATTATATCTCAAAAAGATAATATATGGATAAGAGCCGGTCGCTTGTTTTTTATTTTGGTATTTGTTTACGCCGTTGGTTGGATTGGAAGCAGTTTTGTAACGCCTGATCGATTAAATTGGTATCATACATTGTCTTTATCACCGTTAACACCGCCGGATGCTGTTTTTGGTATGGTGTGGAGTTTGTTGTATTTGTTTATGGCAATTGCGGCATTTATTACTTGGGATAAAGCTACGCCTCGTTTTTTTGCTTTTCAATTGATTTGTACGGGATTGTGGCCGTTTGTTTTCTTTTACTTACATAGTATAATCGGTGGTTTGATTGTTATTATATTGATGTTGCTTTTTTTATTTTTAACAATTCGTGAATTTTATAAAACCAGTTTGGTGTCAGCAGCTCTTTTGGTTCCGCAATTTATATGGGGGTTATTTGCCTTGTATTTAAACGGCTATATTTTAATTTGAATTTGCTTTGAAAAAGGCAATTTCTTTTTTATAACCGTCAAATTCATTAGGTGTTTCCAAAATAAATGAAAGATTTTTTAATCTGGGATGATTGATAAGTCTGACAAGTGCATCAGCTCCGATTGTTCCTTCGCCAATTCGGGCATGACGGTCATTTTTACAGTTGAATGGCAGTAAACTATCGTTTAAGTGTATCATTTTTAAACGATTTAATCCCAAAATGGTGTCAAATTCTTCTAATACGCCATCTAAATTATTGACAATATCATAACCTGCTGAATAAACATGACAGGTATCTAAACAAACACCGATTAAATGACCCAATTCACACCGGTTAATAATTTCTTTCAGTTCATGAAACGAAGATCCGATTTCACTGCCTTTACCGGACATGGTTTCTAATAAAAAATGCGTTGTCATATCCGGTTTAAGTACCTGATTCAGCGTATCGGCAATGTATTGAATGCCGATTTGTGTTCCTTGTCCGACATGTGAACCGGGGTGTATATTATAAAATTGATTTGGGGTATGTGATAAACGATTTAAATCATCGATAATGGTATTTAAAGCAAATTGTCGTATTGTTGAATCTTTTGAACATGGATTGATGGTATAAGACGCATGAGCTAAAACGGATTCAACACCGTGCAACGGCATGGTTTTTATAAAGGAATGAATATCATCCATATTAAGTTCTTTGGCTTTTCCACCTCGTGGATTCCGTGTGAAAAATTGAAATGTATTTGCCCCCATTTGAGCCATTTCATTTAACATGGCCATATATCCTTTTGAAGCAGAAAGATGAGCACCGATTTTTAACATAGATTCCCCTTTTAATGTTTGTTATTTTTTATTGGCCATAAATTTGCTTTTTGACAGGCCTGTTTCGTGATAAGATTTTCTGATTTTTGTATTTGTTCAATTCGATAAGTTCGGATACATTCCCATTGTGTAACCGGATATTTGATATGCCAATCAATCATAAGTGCCGTTTGTTCATGATTCAATTTAAAGTGAGGAAAATAAACTTCATCGAAATATAAATATGTCCGTGCCACAATTCCTTTGGCACGATTGGGTGGTTCTGCCAAATTATCAGAAATTTTAAAATGACATGTACCGAAAGAAGACGGAACAAATCGAGGCAGTTGAACAAATTGTTTATTTGAACGAACACCGTTTACCGATCCGATGGCCGGATAAAGATTATACATATCTGCTTGCATCAATTTAAATAAACGGTTTGTTTTTTCGGCACATCGGCGTCCTTTATAAGGTTTTCCTTTCGTTTGACAGGAACTATGACCGTTTTTCCATTCAGGCAATATCCCACCAAAATTTTCAGCCGGAACAATATGTTCATATTCAATTCGATCGGAACGATTTTGCATAATTGTTCTGTCAAAAAAAAGAGGGTAGGTTAATATTTTTTTGCTTTTAGGATGATATGTTGACGCACAATAAACCGTTTTGAAATAATCCGAATAAATATCATTTTGTAAGATTTTTTTTGATTTTGAAAAGGACGTAATGTGTATATTTTGTGCCTGAGAATAAACAGGTGAGCCAACAATTATGATACCGAGTATAAAACAGACAATCAATCGTTTGAACATTTTTCTTCCTTTATTGAAACAAGGATAAAATATTCTTATGTGCTTGTCAATATTATTTATGATAAAAGGAAAGGACTATTGCGTGATGTTTTCGCTTTGATAGTGACATTCTATCGGACGAATGCCGTTTTTTATTTTGTATAAATCAATTTGATTTAATTGAGATATTTGTCGAAGCGGTGTATAACAAATATTGTCAATAACAACGCCGTTATCAAAAATTATTTTTGCCAGTAATGTTGAGTCGGGATAATAAAAATAGGCTGTACCATTTATAATGCCTTCTTGATAAGTGATAATGGATTGTGTGGTAATGCCATCATGATAATATTGAGTTTGTGTTCCGTTTGCAAAGCCGTTTTGATATGTTTGTGTTAATTGCAAATTACCGTTTTCATGAAACATTTGTCCGATACCGATAGGCACGTTATTTTGAAAGGATTGTTTCATTTTCAGATTACCATTAGGATAATATGTTTTTAATTCACCATCAATGTTGTCAGATGAATAAGGAATATCGGCCATCATAACACCGTTTGCATAATAAATTTTTTGATGTCCGTTTTTAACGGCATCCGCATAGAAAATTGATGAAAAAATATTTCCGTTTTCATAAAAAATATGTTGAACGCCTTGTATCGGATTGGGTATTTGTCCAAAAGAAACCTTAATTCGACCATTTGGATAAAGAACGTTGTTAATACTTTGTTTAAAAAGAGAAAAAGAAGGTATATTACCTAATAAATCCGATTGAGCTAAATCTTGTTTTAACATTTTTAATATCGGTTCTTGATTGAGGTCAAAAATTAACTCATGACCGTACAATACATTGTATGGAATACATTCGCTAATCGGTTGAGTAAAGGCCGTCTTACAAAATAACGGTAATATAAACATTATATATTTTTTCATACCGTTAAGATAAGCGGTTAAATCAAATTTTCAAGAGATGATTGTTTAAAGATATGTTTTTATTTTTTTGTTGCGAGATTTAAAATATCATTATACGAATCTGTTTGACGAGCATATTCCCAAAACAAATCACTATATGGGAAAGAATTTTGGTTCGGTTTACTTGTATTCCATGGTTTATAATATGCTGTAAAATGTATCAATTTTGGTGTTGTATATTTTGGTTTTTGACGCAGAATAAATATTTCGACATTCCAAGCATGAGAAATAACGGTACAATCATTTGAAAACATAAAATTCAGTATATCTTGGTCTAAATAGGTAAAATTTTTTGTTTGAGCCAATTCTAATGCTTTTTTTCGAAAATGGTTCTTTCGTAATTTTTCCAAATTCATAACCAGCACACCGGCATTAAAATATACTTCATGATTTGTCATTTTTAAGGTGTGCCGACAATAATGTTGCCATGATTGAGATTGTGTCCCCTGATATTGCGGTTGAGGAATAACGCCGAGTGATTGATTATTTAAGTTGGTATCAAACAGATGAGCAACATCATCTAACAAAATTTGATCGGCTTCTAAATAAAGTGCTTTTTTATAATCTTTTAAAATTTCAGGAATGAAAAAACGGTAATATGTCGCCGTGTTAATATGCATTAAGGTTCTGAATGTATCAATCTTTTCTTTGACAACATAATCGTTGATGTTAATGATTTTGATTTTAATGTTTTTTGATTGAAGTTTTAGAATGTTTTGTGCATTTTTATCTGATATTTTATTTCCTAAAACAAATATTTTATAAAGGCGGTTAGGATTGCTGTGTTTTTCAATAGATTTAATTGTAACAGGAATAAACAACGCATAATTATTATCAACGGAAAAAGCAATAACCACAGGATTGTATATATTATAAATACACTTTGAAAGATTAAATCCGATCACACTAAAAAACATAAATGTAAAAATAAATAATATTTTTTTGATGTTATTTGTTAAATGAAAAACAATATATTGATACATATTGATATTCCCTGTCAGATAAAGTTGATATATTGTATGCAAAATTAGACCATAAATTAAGTTGAAAGTCAAAATTTATTTTAATTAAATATGTTTTTCTATTTATATATGGTAATTTTCATGTGTATAAATAAATGCTTGCTTGGATTGACGTTTTGTGTTAAAATAAAGACAAGCTGTCATATTTAAAGAAAGGATAAAATTATGAGTGCTACTAAAAATGAAGAACAGGCAATGGAAATGAGACAAAAAGCTCGTGATTTTTCTGGAAAGCTGTCTGAACATACAGAAAGAAAGTGGAAGGAAGCCAGAGAACCTGCCCTTATTTTGGAAAATAAAGATTATACGGATCAACAAAAAGTCCAACAATTGTTATATCACAAATTACCTCAGGCACTTGAAATTTTGGATAGAGAATGGAAAGCCGGTCGTCTTCGGTGTGATATTCAAACAGTACATCCTGCAACGATAGCTGGTTACAAGTGGGCCAAGGAACAGGGTTTAGATATTTTATCAGAAAAATCCCAATTTGCAGGCAGAAGTTATATGTCTGCTATGTTGATACTGTTTGGTTCCGATAAAGATACGGATAAGCAAGATGTTGTGATTGCTATGATAAATGATGGGCTAAAAGCGGATAAGTCAGGTAAATTTAAAAAAGATTGTGAGGATTATTTTGAAAGAAATAAAGAAGCTCTTGAACGATTAGGTACGCGAAATCAGAAACAACAAAAGAAGAAAAATTCAAACTCAAATACCCGCTCCGAATCGACATCAGCCTTGGATTCAGAGCAGTTAGCAACAGCATGTGCTACATTACGGCAACATGGTATGCCGATAGATGAGAGTGTTGAATATGACCAACAAACAATTCATCAAATGATTGAGATAAGTAAGGTGCTATAATAATTGTATTTGAATTTGTTGTTTGATAAAAGCACTTTTTCGGAAGTGCTTTTTTTTAGTCTTGAAATACAATATAAGGTGTGTGACTAGAAGAATAGTCATACAAAAAGCCGATAAAATATTTGTTTTATCGGCTTAATACTGTAAATAACGATTGTTTATTTTGTATGCTGTGTTTGAATACGTTTTAATTGCCATGCTTCTAAAACGCTTTGTTTTACTAAACTTAATTCAACTTCTTTTAATTCTGTTTTTGTTTTTAATGTATCCAAATTACCTTTAATTTGTCCGTTTGAAACAAGAGTTTGTAAGGCTGCCAAAGCATATGGATTGTCCGAATCTAATAAAATTTGTGCTTCGGCAACATGGGTTGGTTTGATGCCACTGAAATTATAAAAATAATTGATGATGGATTGGATTGATGGAGCATGTGCTACATATTGTTCAAATTTGTTTGCCATTTGTTGTTTGGCAGCAAATGCTTGATTGCCTTTTTCCAATACTCCACTTGATGTTATTTGCTGACATAAAGAATTAAACTCGCCAAGACGGGAAGAAGAAACACCTCCTCTTTCAATATCTGCATTATTAAAGGTGATACCATATACCTGTTCAAAATAATCAAGTGTATGTTGAATGGCCATGGGATTCCCATGTGTTGTTAATACGCCTTTTTGAGCAACACTTCTTAAATCAGCCATTAACACCGGTTCATAAAATGAAGCCCATAATAAATCACCTGAATCAGCGGCCATCATTTGTTTAATGCTTCTACCGGCACTCCATAAACTATCACTAAATTTTTCCAAAGCATGTGCCTCGGCTTCGTATAATTTAATAATAAACATGTATTGTTGCGGAGAAACGCCCTGTAATAAACCTAAGGCGTGATTACGTTGATAGCTGTGTAATAATTCATGAGAAACGGAACAGTACCAATCATTGTCTGACATGCGTTCTGCTTGGCTATCGTTTTTAATAATTACTTTGTTTGTAACCATTGAGTAAGCTGCAACACCCGGAATATTATTGGCAACTGTAAATTGTGTATGTTGCTGGGCTCCTGTAATAATATGGTGTCCGTGTATGGTGTTGCCGAAAGAGTGTAGTATCTGCCTTAATTGTGCTTTGCGAGATTGCGTTACTGATAAATCATCAATTGAATCTTCCATTTCGGATTTTTTTACAATGTATGCATCTTCTGCCGGAATAAAGGAATTGGCTGTTGCTAAATACTGTATCCTCGAATCACAGGCAGAAAACAAAATCGAACTCAATGCAGTTGTTAAAAGCAGTTCTTTTTTTAATTTCATATGACCTTCTTTTTATGTTTATATTTTTGTACAATATTTACATTGTATCTCAAAATATTGTTTTGTCAAGTTAAATTTAAAAAAATGATGAAGGGATGATGTAAAAAAATAATATTGAAAAATTTCTATATAAAATTTGAATATGAGACGGGATTTGTTGCAAAAAAGTTCAAAAAAAGTTGTAATTCATCAAAAATTTTGTTATCATTTAGGGAAAAGGAGGTAATATGCCACTGTTAACAGGGGAAGAAAGAATTGCTTTTTTAAGGAAAAAATATCCGACTTTAACACATACTTCATGGAGGGAATTATCAGAAATTGTTCCGCATCCGAATGTTGATAAACATCATCAACAGATGGGTGATATTGTTTGTGCAACCAGTTCAGATAGTGATTTTTATGCTTTGCGTTGCAATGAACGGCAAGGAATGATAAATTATTCTATTCCTTATCGTGATTCTGACGGGAAAGTGAATCGGATTTTTATTTTTGAGAAAATGAAGGATACATATTATGAACACATTGTATCATCGGAAAATTTTACTCCTATTGTTTCGGAGAAGGGTATTTTTAGTGGTGAGTGGGTATCTCATGATGTGATAAAACCTATTTCCGTTAGGGTAGGTAACAACAAGGACATTTTAGAACGAACACCGGCCAAAGTATTTATAATTTCAAATTTAGAACAATTTAGAGCAAAATTAAGTGATGATACTTTTGTTAAAGGGGTTAGAAATGCAGGTACAGCTTTGGAAACAATCTTGGAATTGGTCAGAACAGGAATTTTGAAAGAAGCTAATAACTCAGGAGAGTTAATAAATCGACCTGCAAAATTTGCAGAAGATGGTAAAAATATGGCACAAGAGGATACGTCAAAAGATACCCTTTCAGTTGTTCAACAAGCAATACTAAATGCTAAAAAATCACAACATTAAACAAAGAAAAAGTCTGATAATTGAAGATTCTTGGTGATTTTTCGCAATCGAACCATCTAATTTGGCGGAATACCTGCGTCCAAAAAAAAGCCCTTGTGTAATCAAGGGCTATAATGCATGGTGCGAGCTGCTTTGCGATTATCGGACTACCATTACAGAAGAATTGAAAGAAAAACTACAAAAAATACAGTTGTAATCCATTCAAAAGTTTTGTTATCATTCAGGGAAAAGGAGGTAATATGCCACTGTTAACAGGGGAAGAAAGAATTGCTTTTTTAAGAAAAAAATATCCGACTTTAACACATACTTCATGGAGGGAATTATCAGAAATTGTTCCGCATTCGAATGTTGATAAACATCATCAACAGATGGGTGATATTGTTTGTGCAACCAGTTCAGATAGTGATTTTTATGCTTTGCGTTGCAATGAACGGCAAGGAATGATAAATTATTCTATTCCTTATCATGATTCTGACGGGAAAGTGAATCGGATTTTTATTTTTGAGAAAATGAAGGATACATATTATGAACACAATGTTTTGGGATTGTAGGAATAATTCTTTAAGCTTTTCTAAAAGCAGAACATTTTGAATTTTCATATTATAAAAATACGAATAAGCCGGCCGTTCATTTCCCAGTGTTTTATAAAAATATTTTAAATCAGAGTTGGTAATAAGGGTGTCTATGACCATTTCACTTAAAAGCCATTTAAGATGAGGTATTTCATACTCTATTTGATTGTCTTTAAAATGATTTTGCCATTTATAAAACCAAACAAAATGAATTAGTTCATGAATACAGGTGTTTAAAAATTGCTCCGGACCGTATTTATAAAAGACGGTAAATCTTTATTCTTTTAAATATCTGGGGCAAATCGGGTTTAGAGAAATTTCAGTAATCATATTGTTGAAGATAGTATGGCAATCAATATCAAATATATCTGAGAAAATAGAATTTATAGGCTCTTGATAAAGTTGCCACTAGGTTTTAAAGAGATCTTTTTTTTCAATGAGTGTTTTTTTTGAGTGTATCATAAATTTTTGAAATGGCTTTTGTTAAATAGGTCTGTTTAAGACTAAAGGGAACTTGAAGCCATTTTTCTTTATCTAAAGTTGGATAAGCAGCAAAGAGTTGTTCTTTCCAAAACAAGGACATAGAATCTTGTTGGAAATCCAAAATACTTAAGAGTGTATCTCTTTTTTCATTATTGAATGGTAATCTGCATTCTAATCCTTAAAAAAAGAAAAAACAAAAACCCTAAATAAAAATCTCTTTTTATTTATTTTATAAAAGACACCAGAGTTATTGATGGATATATTATCTGCTTTCTCTTGTTCTTGGTATGATTTTTATAATATTTCCATTTTTATCGCAAGGTTTATATGTTTTATTAAATTCGTCCCGTTGAATTCCATAAATATCCCCGGTTCCACGTCCTGAAATACTTAAAACACCACCTTTTTTAACAGACATCTTTTCACCCCATGGGGCAATAAATTCAACGTCTTCTTTTAAAAATAAAAATTCTTGTGCACCACCTTTGGGACGATATAATTCAGGATTGGCAGGATCTTTTTCATATCTTTTTCTGAACGTTTCACCGGAAATAATATATTCTTCACCTGTCGGATTGGTTACAACCATATCATCTGCTGTTTTGACTGTGTTCACTGTTTCTACATGACCGTCAGCCATCTTTGTTACAATTTCTTCTCCAACAATGCCAAGACGAGCCTTAACACGAGCTGTTTTGGCATATAATTACGGTTTATCACCGGCAGCTAAACGCATTTCAACATATTCTTTTGGATTTATTTGTTTCATAGATACACTCCTTTTAGTTTAAATATTTTTAACTGGTAGTATAGCTAATGGTAGCATAGCTAAATATTTTTTTCAATATAAATTTTTATATAGCTTTTTATTCACTGATAAAAAAGAGATGGGTACAACTATCGGCTCGGCCTCACGTTGCCCCCGTGAGTCCGCTTCCACTATCAATACGCATTAAAAAAAGCCCCAAAAATCGGGACTTTTTTTAATGGTGCCTCTGGTGAGAATCGGACTCACGACCCCTCCCTTACCAAGGGAGTGCTCTACCACTGAGCCACAGAGGCAATAGGTGTCTTTTACCTAAAAAATACTCCCTTGTCAAGAAATTTTTTTCTTTTGGCGGATTGTTTTTGTTTTGGAGTGCCTTATACGAAAAAAAATGAGGTATTTTACCCATGACTATACAAAAAAACATACTTTTTATCATCATTCATTTGTCAATAAAAAAATATTATCTGTTTTTGATAATCGGTTTAGAATAAAAAAGTTAATTTTATATTAAAAAAGAGTTGTGTTTTTTGTTAATATCGTGTAGAACAAAGAAAACGTTTTATTTTTTTAAGGGGAAAATTATGTTAGAAATCAAACGCATCAAAAAATTATTAAACATGTTTTCGTCAGATATGGCCATTGATTTAGGTACGGCAAATACATTGGTTTATGTTCATGGTAAAGGGATTGTATTAAATGAACCGTCTGTTGTCGCTATTGCTGAAATACGGGGTAAAAAACAAGTTATTGCCGTTGGGAATGAAGCCAAACAAATGTTAGGCAGAACACCGGGGCAGATTCAAGCAATTCGTCCGTTAAGAGACGGTGTTATTGCTGATTTTGATGTTGCTGATGAAATGATTAAGCGTTTGGTTTTAAAGGCGTTGGGGCATAAAACAATTTCTCGTCCCATCATTGTTATTTGTGTTCCGTCCGGTTCAACCGCTGTCGAGCGGAGAGCTATCCAAGATGCAGCGGATAATTCTCGGGCACGTAAAGTCTTTTTAATTGAAGAACCGATGGCCGCAGCCATTGGAGCTGGGTTGCCAGTTCATGAACCGTCAGGCAGTATGGTTGTTGATATTGGTGGTGGTACAACCGAAGTCGCCGTTATTAGTTTGGGGGGTATTGTTTATGCCCGTTCAATTCGAGTCGGTGGTGATAAAATGGATGAAGCCATTATTTCATATATTCGTAAAAACCATAATTTACTTATTGGTGAGGCAACAGCTGAACGAATTAAAAAAGCAATTGCCGCTGCTTCTGTTCCAACCGAAGGAGAAGGATTATCAATTCCCGTTAAAGGGCGTGATTTGTTGAATGGTGTTCCCAAAGAAATCAGTGTTTCAGAACGTCAAATTGCCGAAGCATTAACAGAACCGGTTTATCAAATTGTTGAAGCGGTTAAAGTTGCCCTTGAACACATTGATCCCGAATTGGCCGCAGATATCGTTGATAAAGGTATTATGTTGACCGGTGGTGGTGCTTTGTTAAGACGATTAGATGAAGTTTTACGTGATGCAACCGGTTTACCTGTTTCCGTTGCTGAAAATGCTTTACAATGCGTGGCTTTAGGTTGTGGTGAAGCGGTTGAAAAAATCACAAAATTTGAAAATGTATTAACCAGCATGTATTAACTTTTTTCTGATGAGTAATAAGTTTTTCAAGATACAACGGACAAAAACACAATTAAAACGGTTGGTTCCTGTTCCGTTTGTTTTGGGTGGACTTATACTTTTTGTTCTGACAGCCATGAATGCACCGGTTGTTATTTCATTAAAAACAAAACTAATGGAATTTATGGCTCCTGTTATTTTTGTTGTATCTTATCCGGTTCAATTTGCTCAGGATAAAATGGAATCGGTATCATCTTTTTTTAATGTTTACGAGGAAAATAAACAACTGAAAAAAGAAAATGAAATTTTAAAATCATGGCAAAAATTAGCGTTTAAGTTGGTTGTTGATCAGAAAGAATTATCTCAATTATTGAATTATAAACCGGTTGCTCAAGGACGAGAATATGTTGTGCGTATTTTAGCCGATTATAACAGTCCCTTTTCTCAATCTGTTATTATTAACGGCGGAATCAATATCGGTGTAAAAAAAGGGGATGTATTGGTTACAAATAATGGTTTATTAGGACATGTTATTGAAGTGGGTTCAACAACGGCTCGTGCCATAAAGGTAACAGATTTTTATTCACGATTACCGGTTTTAGTTGGAATGGAACGAGTAGAGTGTATGTTGACTGGTGATAATTCTCAATATCCTAAACTAACCTCATTACCGGAAGAAACACGTATAGAAGTTGGAGATTTTGTTATGACATCAGGTAACGCCGGTGTTTATCCGTCTGGCATACCGATTGGACGGGTTTTATCGGTTGATAATGGTGAATATGTAATAGAATTATTTGAAAAAAGTCAAAATCTTGAATTTGTAAGAGCTATTGATTTTAATTTAACCGGCTTGTTGCCAAGTGAACTTCCCTGTCAATGTGGAGAGCAAAATTGATGTATTATCAATTTAAAAAAAACATTATCAGAAAAATGCCTTTTTTTTTGGCGTTGTTTTTTATTTTGTTGAAAAGCCTTTCTTTTGATGTGTTTGGATTTTCTCAATCATATTTGAGTAATTTGTGGGGTGTTATCTTTTATTTTGCTATTTTTAATGCAAAAGTTTTGAATATTATAACAGTCTTTTTTTTAGGCGTTTTTGCCGATTTTTTATTAAGTATTCCGTTTGGATTATCCCCGTTTATATATTGTACTCTTTATTTGATTGTACAGTTGAATCGCAATCAATTGATTCATTTGTCTTTTAAAAAACAATGGATTGTATATGTTATAATAACAGGATTATTATTCGTTGTCGGATTGCTTCTTTTAAAAGTGATGTATGGCCATATTCCGCATTTTATTTATTTATTAACGGAATATGTTTTGTTGATTATTTGCTATCCGTTTATTGCAACAATTTGCGGGTATGTTAATCGTCTGATTGGGAAGTATGAAGCATGAGTACACCTTGGAAATATGAACGTATTCGCATTTTAAATAAACGGGTTCTTGCTCTTATCGGCATTTTTGTTTTATTGATAAGTGTTTTGATTTTTCGCCTGTTTTATTTACAGATTATTGAAGGCGATAAATACCGTCAATTAGCTGAAAAAAACAGAACGGCTATTCGGTTAACGTTGCCGACACGAGGTGTTATTTACGACAGAAACGGTGTACGATTAGCTGAAAATCATAAAAAATTTCAAGCGGTTTTAATCCGTGAAGAAACAAAAAATTACCAACGAACACTTGATAATTTTCGTAAAATTATTCCGTTAGATGATGAAGAAATTCATCGTATCGCTAAAGAAATTAAACATAAACGGGCATTTATGCCTATTCGGATAAAGGATAATTTAACCTTTAAAGAAGCAGCCTTATTGCAGATGAATGCAACGGATTTAATTGGACTTCATATTGAAGAAGAAACAACTCGCTTATATCCCTTGAAAGCAGATGCCTCACATGTTGTTGGTTATGTTTCGTTATTATCAGATAAAGATATGGAACAAGATCCGGATAATCCATTATTAGATTTACCCGGATATCGAATTGGACGAATTGGTATTGAAGAATCATTACAAGACCGTTTAAAGGGAAAACCGGGTATTCGAAAAACAGAAATTAATGCTTATGGTCGGTCTGTTCGGATTTTAGAAGAAGAAAAGCCATCCAAAGGTGAAAATATTACATTAACGATTGATTCTCGATTGCAAAAATTTGCAACCAAACGTATGGGAGAAGACGCCGGAGCCGTTGTTGTGCTGGATATTTATACCGGTGAAATTTTAACAATGGTATCAACGCCTTCATTTGATTCAAATGTATTTACAATGCCGATACCGACAAAAGTGTGGCGTAATATTATTGATAATGAAAAAAAACCGCTTCAAAATAAGGCTATAAACGGTATGTATTCCCCCGGTTCTATTTTTAAATTAGTTGTAGCCTTAGCCGGTTTGGAAAGTGGTTATATTACCCCACAACGAAAGATATTTTGTTCGGGACGATTGCAATTGGGTAATCAATATTTTCATTGTTGGAAACGATACGGTCATGAACATTTAACAATTGAAGAAGCATTGATGTATTCTTGTGATGTTTATTTTTATCAAGTTGCACAGGAAATAGGGGTTGAAAAAATTTTGGAAGTTGCTCAAAGATTGGGATTTGGAGAAGAAACATCACTTATGCTAACGGGAGAAAAAAACGGTTTGCTTCCTTCTCCGTTATGGAAAAAATCTCATCATAAAGATAATTGGCGGATGGGTGATACACTTAATTTAAGTATCGGGCAGGGGTTTTTAACAGCTACTCCGATACAGATGGCTCGGGCAGTTGCTCAAATTGCCAATGGTGGTAAAAAATTAAACATGAC
This sequence comes from Alphaproteobacteria bacterium, assembly GCA_017467335.1. GTDB lineage: Bacteria > Pseudomonadota > Alphaproteobacteria > CAAHEQ01 > UBA3637 > RGIG4140. The sequence continues at coordinate 5,203 of JAFTSJ010000034.1, read as the reverse complement.
ACTTATCAAAGATAGTAATATTCAAAGGGCTTCAGCATATTTGGGATTTAATCAAAAACACATTCAGATAGTTAAAAACGGAATGGATATGGTTGTCAATAAAAAGGGGGGGACGGCTTATAAAGTTCAATTTGACATGAATGGTCAGAAAATGGCTGGTAAAACGGCTAGTACACAAGTTAGGCGTATTTCTATGAAAGAACGCCATTCAGGAGTTATATCACAAGATAAATTACCATGGAAATATCGAGATCATGGTATGTTTGCTGCGTTTGCTCCGATTGCTAAGCCTCGCTTTGCCATTGTTGTTGTTGTAGAACATGGAGGCGGGGGATCGTCTTCTGCCGCTCCGATTGCTTCGGATATCATGCAGGAAGTTTTACGATTGTATCCATCTGAAAATTCAATCAAAAAGGATAAATAACATGAGTTTTTTTAAAGAAAGAAATTGTTATTTAAAAAATTATAATTTATCATTTATTGATAAAATAAAACGATTTAATTATAAATATCTGTTTTTAATATGTTCTGTTGTTTTTATCGGTATTGGTATTTTATATTCTGCCGCAAACGGTCATTGGCAACCATGGGCCAGTCGCCAATTTTTGCGTTTTTTATTAAGCTTAGGGGTTTTAATTTTTGTATCATTTGTTAATTTAAGAATATGGATGAAATATGCCTATTGGATATATGGTATCGGTATTTTATTGTTGATAGGTGTTGCTTTATTCGGTCATGTCGGCATGGGGGCACAACGTTGGTTAAATTTGGGTTTTATCAATTTACAACCTTCTGAAGTTATGAAAATTGCCTTAATTTTAGCCTTGTCAAAATATTTTCATAGTTCATCTTTGTCAGATATTCATTCAATACAGTATATGATACCACCGGCGTTGATGATGATATTACCTGTTTCATTGATATTGATGCAACCTGATTTAGGAACGGCTCTTATGCTGGTTTTTGCAACCGGTGCTATTTTTTTTGTTGTCGGGGTACAGGTGTGGAAATTTTTAATTGTTTTGATTACCGTTTCCGGATGTATTCCTATTTTATGGAGTTTTTTGCACGATTACCAAAAACAACGTGTTTTAACGTTTTTAAATCCTGAAAATGACCCATTAGGAGCCGGTTATCATATCATGCAATCAAAAATAACATTAGGGTCGGGAGGGCTTTTCGGTAAAGGCTTTATGGAAAGTACCCAAAGTCGTTTAAATTTCCTACCGGAAAAGCAAACAGATTTTATTTTTACCGTTTTATCCGAAGAATTTGGTTTTTTTGGGTCTGCTTCACTTATTTGTTTATATTTAATTATTATATTATACGGATTTTATATCAGTTTTAGATGTAACAGTTTTTTTGGAAAAGTATTAGCCATTGGCTTGACCGTTAATTTTGCTTTATATGTTTTCATCAATATTGGTATGGTTATGGGATTATTACCGGTTGTTGGTGTTCCGTTACCGCTGGTTTCTTACGGTGGAACGGCTATGATGACATTATTTTTGGGTTTTGGATTGATACAATCTGTTTATATCAATCGAGATATGGTTATAGGAAGACGAGGCTCAATCGAAGACGAATAATGAGAAAATAAAATGACAAATATAGATACAACATTAGATATGGCTTTTTATGCCTACAATCAAAATGATTTTGAAACAGCCGAGGAATTAGTTCGAGATATTTTAACAATTTCTCCTTCTAACGGAGATGCCTTATATTTATTGGGATTGATTGCCTATCGTTCAAATGCGTTAGAACCGGCGGAAAAGTTATTGTATGAAGCTGTTAAATTATATCCTAATTCACAACAATATGAATTGGCTTTGGCGGGTGTATTACAAAAAGACGGTCGATTAGATGAAGCGTTGTCTTTTTATGAAAAATATAAAAATAATCCATTGGTATTATCTCAAATCGGTTATATTTATTTGCAAAAAGGACAAAATGATTTTGCAAAAAGTGCATTTGAAGAAACATTAAAGCATGATTCAAATTGCCAGAATGCCTTAATCGGATTGGCCTTACTTGAACGACAAAAGGAAAATCATGAACAGGCTTTATCAATTTTGAATCAAGCTAATCAGTCTGAACATAATAACACGGAACTTTACTATCAATTAGCTGTTCAAAATAGATTGTGTGGTTATTATAAAGAGGCGTTGGACTGGATAACAAAGGTATTAAAAATTTACAAAACAGCATCTTTTCTCAATGAAAAAGGGTTAATTTTAGAAAAATTAGATTTATGCGGTACAGCTCAAAAAACGTATGAAGAAGCGATTGATATTGATTCATATGCCCCTGATTCTTTTGCTAATTTAGCGAATTTATATTTAAAACAGAATAATTACCGCCGAGCAGAAGAATATTATAAAAAAGCGTTGGCGTTAGATTGTGATTTTTTACAGGCACATCATAATTTAGCTATTGCTTTGTGTAAACAAGACAGAAAAGCGGAAGGATTAGAACATTATCGGTCGGCTTTACTGATTAACCCGCATCATATTTCTTCTTTATATAATTTAGCCATGATTTTGGAAGAAATGGGAGAATACAGCGAAGCAGCAGGCTTATACTTTAATATTTTAACTTTAAAATCACACCCCGAACTGATTGATTTTAGAATTGCTAATACCTTATCTTGTTTAGCTGAGCTCAATAAAAAGGGATATAAAGAAGCACTGAATTTCGCAAAAGGATGGGTTAAGCATTTTTCTGAAAATAATATTGCCCGACATGTCTTAAATGCTTTAACACATAATCAAAAAGATAATACATATTTAAATAATTATGTCAAAATGTTATTTGATTCGTTTGCAGAAACGTATGACGATACAATGCATCATCTTGAATCTACGGTTTTAGATACGGTTATTCATTTGATAGATAATTTGCCTCAACAATCATTTGAAAATATTTTAGATTTAGCATGTGGTACAGGTAAATTCGGTACACTTTTAAATAAACCGTTTAAAAATCTTACAGGCGTTGATATTTCTGAAAAAATGCTGAAAATTGCAGCAAAACAAGGTGTTTACAGCAATCTTATTCATCAAGATATACACACGTATTTAGATGAAATACACATCCGATATGATTTAATTGTGGCTGTTGAATTAACAAATTATTTAGCAGATGTTACCCCTTTGATACAAAGGGTTTCTCATTGTTTAACAGACGATGGATATTTTCTGTTTAGTATTGAACAAACACAAAAGGAAGATATCTGGCTTTCTCTACAAGGACGTTATCAATATCGTGAAACATATATTCAATCGATTTTAGAAAAATATAATCTTGTTGCGAAACAAATACACAAGATTGATTTAAGAAAAGAAGGTAAATCTACAGAAAAAGGCGTGCTGTTTGTGTGTCAAAAGAGACACAATAATTAAGATATATTGCAGATATAAAAAAGAATCTTATTTTAATAATCGAGGAGGATTTATGAAAAAAAGTATTCTTTTTGTTATTTGCTGTCTGCTGTGTTCCTGTACAGCGATAGAACTTCAATTTAATCAAGTTTCATTACATGCCATGGTTGGTAAAACACAAAGTGATGTTATACGCCTATTGGGACAACCGAATGAAAGTTTTGTTAAAAACGGAGTAACATATTATGTTTATACAACACAGTATAAAAATTATACGCCACCGACATCTGATGTATCATTTACCCCTGAATCAATTACCGTTGTTGAAGGATATTATACTCCGGCAACATGTACAACAATATTTGAAATAGAAAAATCAATCGTTAATCGTGTGAATACAAAGGGAACCTGCCTCTAAAATTTTCTTGCAATTTATCCTTTAAAGGGATATTATGACCCCAAAATGAAAGGAAAAGTAAATGAGTAAGCCCTTAATTTCTGTTATTGTTCCGATTTATAATATTGAAGAATATCTATCCGGTTGCCTTGATAGTATCTTATCTCAAAGTTTTTCAGATTTTGAAATTATTGGTGTTGATGATGGGTCAACTGATGAAAGCGGTTCAATTCTTGAAATGTATGCTGCTAAGGATAATCGCATTCGAGTCGTTCATCAAAAAAATAAGGGATTATCAGGAGCTCGCAATACCGGTTTAGATATGGCTCGGGGTGAATTTATTGCATTTTGTGATTCTGATGACTATTATCATCCTGACTTTTTAAAAAAATTATATGAAGTTATTACCGAAACACAAGCAGACGTTGCGACCTGTGAATGGATTGCCACGAAAAGTAAAAATACCGGATTATTTCCTGATTTATCTCAATTTCACGCTAAAATTGAAATTGTTAATAATCCGATAGAAATGTTTTTGAGTAGTAAAAAAATACGAACAAGTGCTTGTTTTAAATTATATCGTCACAGCTCATTAAAGGAATTAAGATTCGTTGAACGTATTTACTTTGAAGATGTTCCCTTTACAACAATATTGATGATGTTGGTACATAAAGTTGCTATCACAAATTACCCGTTATATTATTACTATTCTAATTTATCATCTATTATGCGTACATCTTTTTCGATTCAAAAAGTACAAAGTTATGGACAGTTAATCCGTCATATTGCCACCCAAACGGCAAAATTACGACCGGATTTAGTTCCTGCTGTTCGAAAAAAAGTATTAAATGGTCGATTTAAAATGATGGTTAATCAAGCTATTCGTAAACAGAAAAATAAACAAGAAAGAATACGTTTGTTTAATGCTATTCAAGAATTGGTTAAGCCATTATTTGCTGAAGGGATAATTTCTTATGACGGATTAAAATTGCATCATAAGTTAACATTATATCTGTTGTTGCATTGTAAAACGTCTAATCCGGCTCGGTGGGTTATGACGATACTTTAATTAAAAAAGTCCTGAAAAGACAGGACTTTTTTTGTTTTGGATATATTTACTTATTATTCAGATTTATTTTCTTTTTTATTTTTTTTCTTTTCCTTATCTTCGTTTTTATCCACAGCCACCACATGTTCTAACATGACTTTAAAAGACGACAAGAAATCAACATTTTGTTTTTCTAAAAGGACCAAAAGATCATTTAATTCATTTGGGAAACGGTCAAAATTCGGATATTGTTTCGGTAACAACAATTGGTAAGGTTCAATCCCTAAGACCTTTGCGATACGTTCCAGTGTTACCAATTTTGTACTTGCAACACCGGTTTCAAGTTGACAAACCATTTCAACGGTTTTACCGATT
>JAFTSJ010000033.1 GCA_017467335.1 Alphaproteobacteria bacterium | reverse complement strand
TGGACACCATCCGAAGACGGGAAAAAACAAATTTTTAACGGTAATGCCTCCGAACTATGTGGCGATGATATTGAAACATCGATTGTCTTTACAACATCACTTGATTCTTACGGACAAGATGAAGGATTACGCGAAGGGGCAACGGATGAAAATGGTCGACCTATACGGTATTGTTTAGATGATGATGATTGTTTTTCTTGTCAAACATGTGATGTGGGAACATATACCTGTCAATCCACCTGTCCCGATGCAACACCGATTTGCCATAGCACATTGCAACAATGCGTTGCGTGTGAAGATAACAGCGATTGTGCCAGCAATCAAATTTGTTCGGAATACAACGAAGAAACAGGGGAAAGTCAGGTTTGTGTAACGGTTGAAGAAACATGTGCCGAAGGCGAATTTCGTTCCCAAAACGGGGCGTGTATTCCGTGCGATTATCCGGCTAATGTGCTGATTAAGCCGGATGAAACATTTATGAATGATACAGGCACGGGAAAAGAGTTGTGTTTAGCTTGTCCGAACAGCAGACGAGTTGAAGGAAATGGCGAAAAAATGTATTGTTCAAAATATTGTACGAATGGATTTAGTTTCGCTGATACAGATACGACATGTCAAGCATGTACAAATGAAAAAGGGACTTGGTCCCTTGTCAGTTCGTCTGAAAACATCCGAAAATGCCTTGATTGTTCAAAAAATCATTATAATTTTTCGATACATACCGGTGCTATTCGGCAACTATGTAGTAATGAAACAGCATGTGCACCAGATGAATATTTTTTCCCGACAAAATATAAAAGTTGTTATAAGTGCGATCATTCGGTTGGGTCAGTATTAGGATTTGCTTATTTTAATTATCAATCTAACATCACTCTTCCAGACAGAAAAACCTCCTGTGAAGCTTGTCCGGATACACCGACAACAAAACGTTGGTGGGTTCAATATGGGAAAAATGATGGCTATATGTCTTGTTTTCCTGTTTGTGAACAACCAGAAGAAACGTGTGCGGATAAAACCGCTCAAACATGCAAGCGTAAATTCCAAGGAACGAATACAACTTGCTATTCTTGTGACGATCCAAATATGGTTCATGTGGGACTTGATACCGGTTTGCATAAATTGTGTACTGATTGTAAACGTGAAGTTAACGGAGAATATTGCATTCTAAGAGATACATGTTCTGAAACACAATTTCGGGGCATTGATGGTAAATGTTATAATTGCAGTGAAACCAAGCCTATTCATGTCTTAAATGAAACAGATTCGCAATGTGCTACAAATTGCAGTACATATACAACAGGTAATTACACAGGTCGTGAAATTATAAATGGTTATTCTGATCAAACTTTATCGGTTCCATTTTCTATTTGCAGATTAAAGTGTAAAGAAAAAGATGATGAGGGAAATAAATTATTTCAAGGCCTCGATGGTCAATGTAATCAATGTGATACGGAAGATAATATTGCCATGAGTTACACAGATTTGTCAGGTTTAGGCTATATCTTTATATCAAAATCATCTTATAATGATATTGAATGTAATCTTTGTAATACAGAAGACGAAAACGGTAATCTAGTTAAGGTCAGAGAAGCCTATTCATCTAGCTGTGATTTGTATCAAACATGCAATGGTTTCAGAGATACAGAAGGAAGATGTTGGCCTTGTACAACAACCGAACCTAAATCAGGTGTAACCGAAGCGGAATGTAACAAATGTCCGACAACTCATATATGGATGAAAGGTTGGCCGGGTGGCGGTGGAACATCAGAATCCTGTATCTTTGTTGAACCGGGGGTTACCGGTGTCTGTAATGATATTGGAAATGCTGATTTCCCCGCCTATAATGATAGTGGTAATAAAATGTTACGGGATAATTTCGGTATTTGCCATGACTGCGATACACCTTCTGTTGTTCATGTCGGTCATCCGACATATGGTAACCACAACCGTGGTACAGCCAAGCAACAATGTGTTCATTGCAAAAACAGACATTATGACAATTACGGTAGTTGTTATCCGGGATTGTGCTCAGATGGAATAACCTTTATCAATATAGGAGCCAGTTGTACAGAATGTACAACGACAACCGCCCTTGTTGAAATTCCGGTAGGTGTTGCAACGGAAGATAATTGTATCTCTTGCGAAGGTAAGCGTGTCATGAAAACCGGTTCAACGGATGATAAGAATTTAAAAGCTTATTGTGTGAAAAAATGTGTTTCGGGTGAGTTCCAAAAAACAGATGGAAAATGTTATACAGGCAGTAATGATTACGGTACCATCGGCAGTGATGAACAATCCAAAACGTTATGTCGGGAAAGTGGTCGTATTGCTTTTTCAAAACAAAATAATGGGGTGACTGATTGGTATTGTTCACAAACAACTGTTGAAGGGGAACATTTTATCGGTATAACAGGGCAGCGAGTTGCCTGTACGGCCGGTGATACACAAATTCCCGATTCACAAGATGCCCGTAATTTGTGTACACAATGCAGTAATCGTTTTGTTGAAACGGTAGATGATAAAATTATGTGCCGTCAATAGATTTATATTCGGCTTTGATAAGATAAAAGATGAGTCGGTTTTGGCTCATCTTTTATGTTTGAATATATGACAATATTGCTTTTATTCAGCACGTAACGGTCGATTTAAAAGTTGTTTTAATGCTTCTTTAATCGGTTGTTCGTGATAAATGATTTGTTCAACCGCCGAACAAATCGGTAATTCGACATTAAGTTCTCTTGCCCGCTTCATGATAGATGAGGCTGTTGCAACACCTTCTACCGTCTTTGTGCAGTTTGCCAAAACAGATTTAGCGTCCCCTGCTTGACCGACATCAAATCCAAATGAATAATTGCGAGATTGTTTGCTGTTGGCTGTCAACATCAAATCACCAAAACCGGCCAATCCTAAAACGCTGTCTTTTTTACCCCCGACAGCAACGGCGAAACGGGACATTTCAGCCAATCCTCGTGTCAATAATGCTGCACGAGCATTATCACCGAAACCGCATCCGTCCGAAATGCCGGATGCAATTGCTAAAACATTTTTCATTGCACCACAAACTTCCGGCGTGATGATATCTGTTGCCGAATATGGACGAAAATAAGATGTTTTCATTAACCGACAAATTCTTTCCGCTATCATTTGCGATTCGGAAGCAATTGTAACAGCTGTCGGTTGTTCTTTGGCAACTTCAGCCGCAAAACCCGGACCCGATAACACAACTAATTGTGTTTGCGGACGGATTTCTTGTACAATTTCACTCATCAATAAACCGGTACTCAATTCAATCCCTTTGGCACACAAAACAACTGGCGTTGTTGTTTTTAAATGTGGTACCATCTGTTCAAAAACAGAACGGGTAAATTGTGCAGGTACAACCATCAAAATACAATCAGCCCATTGGAGGGTATCTCGCATATTGTTAGTTGCTTCAATTTCTGTCGGCAAAACGGCATTTGGCAAAAAGGGTGTTTCATGTGTCTGGTTAATTTGTTCAACAACTTCCGGTTCTCTTGCCCACAAACGGACATTATTTCCGGCTTTTGAAGCTGTCATTGCCAATGCTGTTCCCCATGCACCGGCTCCAACAACACCTATATTCATTTTCATCAAAAAAACTCCTCTTTTACTTTTCAGTTTCTGTTACAGCCAATTCCTTTGCCGAAACATAGTCAAATTTACCCGTTCCGAGCAATGGGGGCTGATCCGTTATAATGATGTGCGAAGGTAAACCCAATTCCGTCACACCGGCAGCCTTAAAGACCTTGACAAGTTCATCTTTCGTTACATCCTTACAAGTCGTTATTAAAACAATTTTTTCACCTTTCTTGGCATCGGGAATATTAACAGCACCGTAAATGAAACCGGGCCAACGTTTTTCAATCACGTTTTCAACCGACATCAAAGAAACCATTTCTCCGCCAATTTTAGCAAATCGTTTACAACGACCTTTAATCGTTATATAGCGATTTTCATCAACAGTTACAATATCCCCTGTATCATACCAACCATTTTCCGGCGGATCTAAATGTAACGGATTGGTATGACGCATATATCCTTGCATGATATTCGGTCCTTTAACCCATAATTCTTGTCCTTCCGTAATACCTTCGACCGGTTTTAATTGATATGAAATCCCCGGTAAAATCCGACCGACTGAATTTTTCTTGGTATGTAAAAAGGTGTTAACGGAAATAAACGGAGAACATTCTGTTGCTCCATATCCTTCTAAAATTCGAACACCAAATTTTTCTGACCAAACTTTACGTGTTTCGTCCTTAACTTTTTCTGCTCCCGAAGCAACAATACGCAAACTGTTAAAATCATAAGGATTGGCACATTTTGCATAACCGGCTAAAAACGTATCCGTACCAAAGAAAATAGTGGCTTTTGTGGCAGCACAAATTTCCGGAATAATCCGATAGTGGAGTGGTGTCGGATAAAGAACCGTTTTAACACCTAACAATAACGGTAAAACAGTCCCTGCTCCTAAGCCGAATGAATGGAACATCGGTAAACAATTTAAGAAAACATCATTAGCTAAAACATCCAATCTGGACGGTACTTGATAACAATTTGACAATAAATTTTGATGACTTAAAAAGACAGCCTTAGGCATACCTTCCGAACCGGAAGTAAATAAAACAACTGCCGTATCTGTTGGTTTAACATCTCCTCCGCTTGTTTTACGATAAGCCCGCTTCGGACAAATTGCCCCAAACACACCAAACAATTTATCTTTAAACGTTAATGTTGAACGTAAATCTTCTAAATAGACAACCCGAATGCCGGCCTCTGTTAAAGCCGTAATCAAATTATCTAATTTGGCCATACTGACAACTTTACGAGCCGTTACAATTGTCTTTAACCCAATTGTTTCACAGGTTGAAATAACCTGTTTTGAACCGGATGTAAAGTTAATCATAGCCGGAACTTTACCGTAGGCATGCAACCCAAAAACAGATAAGGCACACGCATTGGATGTCGGTATCATTAAACCGATATATTTTTCATCCGATGTTGCTTTGTTAATTAAACCACCTAAAACAAATGATTTTAAAAACAAACCGCAAAATTTGACCGGTTGACGGGCTGTATCTTCCATAATCGGCTTTAAATAACCGACCATTTTCATCGAATCTGAAATGGCTTCAAACAATGTTCTGTTTTTATCATAACTTTCAAATGTCATATCTGATAAAATATCATATAAACGAGAACTGGACTGTTCACGAATTTCCCGTGTTGTCAATTCTTCTTTAAAAGAAAAATCAACCGGTTCTTTAATTGTAATTGTTATTTTCGGGAATAATTTAAAATGAGCTTTTTTCCCAATCAATCGTGAAAAGAATGTATGAGATGCTCCGTCAATCCGAATAGGGACAATCGGTGCATTTCCTTTAACCGCCATCATAGCCGGTCCTTCATATATTTTCATACGGGTATTACCGCCTTCAATAATACCTTCTGTTAAAATCATACATAATTTATCTTGATTCAACTGTTCCGCCATATACTTAACAGCAAATGGACTACGTGGATCTAACGGATGAACATCTGTCAAATTTGTCATAAATTTAACAAGTGTTTTTTCAATCAACCGATCACTAACCGTAAATGTGATTTGTCTGTCAACAAAAGCTGAAATCAACAACACATCCATATATGATGTATGATTCGTAATAATTAAGGCTCGTTTACCGGCTTTTTGCAAATTTTCCAATCCATTGACTTCTACATGGAACAGAATTTTAAAAATTTTCCGAAAAACATTTTGACGAGACTGAACAGGTAACAGGCGAACCATATAGATAGCAACAAAAATATTTGCTAACGCATACAGTGATAAAATTTCCAAAACCCCGAACGATAATAATTTCATGCTTAAAATAAATAACAGCGAACCTATCACCGCCAACGCATTAACCATATTGGAAAATGCCATCATACGTCCCATCATAAAGGCCGGTGTTTTTAATTGTATCAATGTATAAAAAGGAATAACAAAAAACGCAGCCAATCCGCCTAAAATAAAAACATCAATCATGATAAACCAGTAATTGATATTGGTTGTCAGCATTTTAAAAATCGTAACACCCTTTTCCATCGGAACACCGATAAGTGACCCACTGGCAAAAATGAAATTAAATAAGAACAAAGACGTTAATATACCGACAACACATGTATAAGCCCCCATATTATTCCGGCGAGACAAACGGGCATATATCATTGCACCGATAATATAACCGATTGTAAAAACACCGGATGATAAAAACATCACGGCAGACCAACGGGCATGCAAAACCGTGCGACCATACTCGCCCGAAAAGACGAAAATCACACTTGCCAACATCCAAAACCAAGCAATACCGACTAAATAAGCCCATACATCAAATTTATGCTTTAATTTTTCAGATACATAACCGAATGCCCGATACGGATTTTTATAAATAACGGTTTCAGCATCAGCCGGTTTATTCATTGGTATTTTTAATGTAACAACAAAACTGATAACAGACAAAATCAAACCCAATGTACAAACCACGAAATAAGCAACATCAAATTTCAAAACACTTGTTAACAACAAACAAGATAGTCCACTGGCCAAAATAACACCGGCTTTCATCAATGTATTACCGGCATTTAATTTTACCGGTGCAATCAATTCTGTAATTAACGCCGTATCTAAAACACGCAAACACGCATTCGTCATACCCATCGCTATTAAAATAGTGAGTAATAAAATACGTGAATCAAGTGAAATACTGATAAGTGCCATCAACATAATGCCGATTTCACACAACCGAATCACACGCAAACACCGTGATTTCGAAAATTTATCAGCAATTTGCCCGATATAAACCGTTGCACAACAAAATGATAACGCATACAAAATAACAGCCAAAATCAAAAAAGTCGGGTTAGGCTGTGTTAATTTATAAGTTACAAAAAATAAAAAAACCGTTCGAATAAATCCTTCATTAACACCGGAAAAGAAACGAGATATCAATAAAGGTAAAAAACTTTTATTTTTAAATAGTTGTGCAAACATGTTTACTCCTTAACGAAATAATGACATAACATGCTATATCATATTTGCCTTAAAGATACAAGAGAAAACACCATCTCGTCACAAAGTTGTCATAAAACACCCATTTTAAATTCCCAAAACCATGTTTGAATAACTAAAAATACGATTAAGAAGTAAAAAACAATTTATTTTCTTGCTTTTTTTGAAAAAAAGTGTTTCTTTTTTCAGGGAAGTTTGTTATAGTGACATCATTCAATCATATTATGTGAGGAAGAAAATGAAAAACTGGGGATATTTATCTGTTACATCTGTTGCATTATTAACATTGACGGCTTGTGTTAATTCAAATCCGACACCTCAAATATATTCGTCAAGTGATTTACGGGCTCCTTCGTACCAGCCGGCACAAACAAATGTTTCTGTGCCCCAGTCAGTTAATCAACCGATGAATATCAATCCTGTACCGACAAATGTACAAGTTGTATCTCAACAACCGGCTGTTCAAACGATGACTGTTTCACCATATGCGACTCAACCGGTTTCAACTATGCAACAAATCCAACCGGTTTATAACACACAACCGGTACAACAAAATATTTCTGTTCAGCCGATGCAACAAGTTCAGCCGGCACAACAGGTTGCCTCTGTTTCAGCCACACCGACTGTCAATCAATCGGTAAACGGTATTCCTCAAATTACCATTCCGGCACATAGTATTATTGCTCCGGATACACCGATACAACCGCATTTAGTTGTTCCGGTGGCTTCACAACAAGCTCCGACAATGTATCAGTCAAATTCGACAACACCTAAATTCAAATCGGTTGCCGAAAAAGCCAAAGAACGTAAAGAAGCCGCTGAACAGGTTTATCCTGCTTGGGCAGCATCTAATTTCACACCACCTGTTCCCAATAAAACAACGGAAGCGGTGGTCTATTTCAAAAATCCAAACAGAAATGAAACAGTTCAATGTTCAGCTGTTGATATTATGTGTATTGCCTCCTATCAGCAACAAGGTTATAAGCAAGTTCAAAGCACAACAACCACCACCACAACGTCTGTTGTTCCGTCTGCTCCGGTTATTATCCAATCACAACAACCGGCTCCTGTTTACCAAAATGTTGAGTGGGACATGAACAGCATACCCCGTTGGTAATTTAAAATAAAAGGTTTTATATGCTGGCAACAACATATACCGTTGCATTTTCAGGTGTTGATGTTTTAAAAATCAGTACAGAAGTTCAGTTGACGAACGGGCTTCCTTCATTTTCTATTGTCGGTTTAGCGGATAAAGCGATTGCCGAAAGTCGTGAACGTGTTCGGGCAGCCTTGTATTCTCTCGGTTTAACGTTGCCTGCACAACATATAACGGTTAACCTAGCTCCGGCTGATGTTGTGAAGGAAGGAACCCATTATGATTTACCGATTGCCATGGCATTGATGGGGGCTATGGGGGTTATTGAACCGGCCTGTATATCTTCATTTATTATGATGGGTGAATTGGGATTAGACGGGTCGATTCGTCCGGTTTCCGGTGTTTTACCGGCCGGAATTACCGCTCACAACGAACAAATGGGTTTAATTTGCTCATCTTTTCAAAGCACAGAAGCTTCTTGGGCAGAAGCCAAACCGCTGTTAACCCCACCGAATTTACTTCATTTAATCAATTATTTTAAAAATCATATACCCATTCCCTCTGTTTCGACACAGGATTCATCATTTGAAGAAACAAATTTTGTTGATTTAAAGGAAATCAAAGGTCAGGAAATTGCCAAACGAGCTTTGGAAATTGCCGCAGTCGGTGGACATAATTTATTGATGATTGGTCCCCCGGGATCGGGTAAATCCATGTTAGCCAGTCGATTACCGTCCATTTTACCACCAATGAGTAAAAATGAAATATTGGAAGTCAGCCAAATACATTCTATTGCCGGTAAATTAAAGGAAGGAAAATTGATTACATCCCGACCATATCGTTCTCCGCATCATTCTGCAACCATGCCGTCATTGGTGGGTGGTGGTTCTATGGCAAAACCGGGAGAAATATCATTAGCTCACCGAGGCATTTTGTTTTTAGATGAACTGCCGGAGTTTAATCGAACAACATTAGAATCACTTCGTCAGCCGATGGAAACGGGTTATATTTCCGTATCCCGAGCGAATGCCCATATTACATATCCGGCACGGTTTCAATTGATTGCCGCTATGAATCCGTGTCGTTGCGGATATTTAGGGACACCCGGACATGAATGCAGTCGTTCTCCGAAATGCGGATTAGATTACCAAGCCAAATTGTCCGGACCGTTATTGGACAGAATTGATTTACAAATAGAGGTACCGGCTGTCCATCCATGGGAATTGGCTCATGTTCCTTCGGGAGAAGAATCAGCTGTTGTTCGACAACGTGTCCAGAAAGCACGATTATTTGCTTTGCACCGTTTTGAAGGGACGCCTTATCTCAACAATGCACAAGCCGATGGCTCTTTTTTAGAAAAAATAGCTCATATGGATACGGATTCTTTGACACTCTTGCAAAAAGCAGCCGAACAATTAAGATTATCGGCTCGAGGGTACCATCGTATTATTCGTATTGCTCGTACAATTGCCGATATGAATGAATCGGAACAAGTTCTTAAAATACATGTAACGGAAGCACTTTCCTTTCGAAATCCCTTGCAAAGAAATTAAAAATTTTGTATTGTGTAAACAATTCAGCGTGAGGAAAACATGGTTTCGATTACAATCGTCTTTGTGTGGTTTTTTTCGTTCATTTTATTGTGCGTTATTTTTGCGGCAATTTTTGTATCACGGTTACGTTCGGTTGCTCGTAAAAATTTAGAAACAGCCAATCAAATGGAAGATATTTTGGAATCGGCTCCGGACGGTTATTTTTGCATGTCACGCATTAAAGGAAAAGATTATACGCATTGTTCCCGCCGATTGTGTTTATTGCTCAATATTGTTGAAACGAATGCCTCATTAAGTGCTGTATTAAAACAATTAGATGCCAAAGATGCTCGCTTATTAACAGAATCGTTTCAAAATCTGATTGAAAAAGGCATGCCGTTTGAATTAACCGTTTCAACGGATAATAAACGTTTATTTTTTGTTGTTATCGGCCGAGTTTTATACATGTCGGATACACAACAAAATTCTTACGTGATGTGGTTTAAAGATATGACCCGCAAAACGGCTCTTTTAATTGAAGAACGTCAAGCCTATACACATTTATTACAACAACGGGAAATTTTAACAAAAACACTTAATACCCTCCCGTTTCCGCTTTATGTTGAAGACAAAAACGGAACGGTTTGCTTTGCGAACAAAGCCTATACGGAAGCAAAAGACGACTTTGCAGATATGCACTGGATAAACATGCCGCTAGCATTGGGTAAAAATTCATCATATGCTTTAAAGTATGGGCAAGATAAAACAACGGAAGAAGGTTTATCAACATTATTGGCTGATGCAGACAGAGCCCACAAAGCCGTTTTAAAGGAAATTCCTTTTGGTGTTGTTTTGTTTGATTCGAACACACGACTGGTTTTCTTCAACAACGCATTTAGTGAATTATGGAATATCGATTCGCAATGGTTAAAAAAAGAACCATTATATGCTTCTTTTTTAGATAAAATCCAAGAAAAAGGGTTATTACCCCAAGTCAAAGACTTTGCACAGTATAAAAAAGTGCAATTAAGTGCTTTTGCTCAACTGACAAAAACAACGGAAGAATTTCTCTATTTGCCGGGGGGACAAATTGTTCGCCGACTGATGATTCCACATGCAAACGGCGGGATTTTAATTTTAGATGAAAGAAAGATGAATATAACCGGCGATACGCATTAAATCATCTTTCACTTTGTTTTTTTGTAAAAATCAAAAAAAATACTTGATTTTTTGATAAAGATTGTGTATAAGGTAAACCTCAACAGATTCTATGGAGTTAAAAATGAAAAAAGACATTCATCCCGATTACCATGAAATTACAATTGTGATGACTGACGGAACAGAATTTAAAACACGTTCAACTCTTGGTAAAGAAGGTGCCGTTGTTCGTTTGGACATTGATCCGTTATCTCATCCGGCATGGACAGGTGTTTATCGTTTAATCGATACAGGTGGTCAATTGGCTAAATTTAACAAAAAATTTGCCGGTTTCAAAGCCTAATAATACCAAACAAAATCAAATTAAAAAACCACTTTTAAGTGGTTTTTTTGTTGTATAAACCAAAAATTTTTGTATTGATAACAAGATAAAAATATATTCTCTCAAAATTATCCCCCGATAAGATTTGTTTTTCACTTATCGGGGGATTTTATTACCTACTTTGTTGTTTAAATTACAACACCTTTTCGCAGTAGAAGTTGCCGTCTAAATCTGTCGTGACTTCTCGTTCGGATGACGTACAGGCTCGACAAATTTCTTTGGCTTTTGCTGAATTGTAAATTTGTGTTTTACCGGCACTACATGATACTTTATTGCCGACAATATCGATAAAGTAACCATCTGTTGCTTGTTGTGAACATTTTTTGATACCGTTTTCTTCAAAC
>JAFTSJ010000032.1 GCA_017467335.1 Alphaproteobacteria bacterium | reverse complement strand
CTGCAATAACGGCAAGAAATAATATCTTGTATTTCTAATTCTTGCCTGATAATAATCATATAAAAACGATTACTATTTTAACTGGTCAAATTTAAAAAATTTCACTTGAATTATCTGTTTTATGTATGTATGCTTGTCAAATAAGACAGAGGTATCAGATGAAAAAGCTATTGATTATTTTATATTTATTGTTATCGCAATCCGTTTGGGCAACCACTACGCCCGATTCGAAACAAATCGATGTGTTAAAACAAAAATTACAAACCTGTTATAATCAATTTAACACCCCTAAACATCAAGCATGCCTTCAAACACTCACGAACTGCCTCCAAGATGATGAACATATTACACAAGCCCACACCTGTTTTATCGGTGTCGCTGAAGAATTGACAAGCCTGTATCTGCCTGATTACACAACAATTAAGCAAGATTTAACGGACGGTTATAATCATTTTAATCGTTATGTCAAAGCTCCGCTCCAACAAGTAGTGGTTGAAAATAATGCGGAAAAACCCAATACACCACAAGATATGTTTCTTGCAACCAAAGTGATGTATAATGAAGTCAAAAACATGCTTCATATCTTGCCTGTTATTCATAAAATGAAACAATATCCCGATTTGTTTAAAGAGACCGGTTTTGTTAATCCCTTATTCAATATGACATTGTATCCGACTGATTTAAAAGAATTGAGTATGCACATATCACCGACACAAATACGTCTTACGGATAATCAAACAGCCTATGTTCATGAATGTCAACTTGTTCAAAATAATTTGATGTCACTCCTATATCGTTGTACCTCTGAATATAGAACCGAAAGTGATAATACCGTTGCTGAAACACATCGTGCCGAATCATTTCATCGTTACGCATTTTTAGCATCCCGTAATGATTCAACACCATTAAACCGTGTTGATATAATGCACGTAAAATGGGGAAATGATGTGCTATCTATCCCGCTTGTTGTCTATCTGGATAACTTACTTATCACACAATAACGCATATATAACCGGTCAAACGGGAATTGTTTTTTTACCATGCACTACCTGTTTGACGGTGCGGTTGTGCAAATAAATCATCTAAACGAAAAGACGAAATATCTTCCGACTGTGTTTCAAAAACAGGTTCGGCAAATGTTAATGCTAACGCATCCCCTCTATCCGGTGAACGCCCCAGTCGCCGTTTAATGCTGTCTTTTTCTTCCAGTTGTAAACGACCTAATTTATCGTATTTTTTATTAACACATGTTAAATCCCCCAAAATATACGTGTCATCTTTCGGCAAAGAAACAGAAGCCGTTTCCGATAACCATAAACGAACATGATCCCACATTTCTGCTCGCCGATTAACATATCTGTCTGATGAGATAGCTTTTTCACCAAAATAAACGCCTCGCACAATTCGCCGAAATCCTCTGTCTTTCAATATATCATAGACACCGGCTCCTTGCCCGCCTATATCTAAAAAAATACGTTCGGGGTGAAATGTTTTAATCATATGCGTTGTGATATTAGCGACTTCGACTGTATCTTTTTTACGATACGTTTCAAAACGAATACATAATCGTCCTCGCCTGAAACAAAAAACTGTTTCATCATCACCGAATCGAGCAATATCTAACCCGATAATAAGAGGTCCCGTTGTATCAAACAACGGCATATTGAGTGCTTTTTGAACAAGTATTGAACTAATCAGTTTTGAATTTCCCTGTGTCATAGGTTCTCCTAACCATATATGAGCATAATCTTGTGGTGTTTTTTCCAAACAACGTTGTGCTAAATCAATCATTTCCTGCGGACAAAAAGGATTATCCGTATAATTTACTTTTTGAATCCATGTTTTATTATCCGGTTGTGTTGCCAATGCAACCCATATCGGATCATTTTCTTCTTGTCGATTCATGGTAATCCAAATTTCAGAATCAGGTTTTCGAATGGTCGGTTCCAAAATATCCCATGATTTTTTCGTAATGGTTTGAGCTTCTTCAATCCAAGCAATATCTGCTCCTTCCAATGATTTAATTTTTTGTGGATCTTGATCACGTAATCCCTTAAATGTAAAAACAGTTCCTGTCATTTTATTTTCTATTTTGGTATCAAAAACTTTATAATCTGTTAAACCATAGTAAGAAATTCTGTCCGATAATAATTTATAGACAGAATCTTTAATAGAACTTTGAATTTCACGCAGACAAACAATAAACAATTTTTTCATACGACCCAAAAACAACAAACTGTCTGCATAAGCATACGATTTTCCACCGGCACGACCGCCATAACATAATTTAATCCGCTTTTTTACAGTCAATAACGGTTTAAATATTTTCGGAATTTGTGCTTTAATTTGTTTCATGTTGTATTTTCCTAAATATACTCTATTGAATAAGGATAATTGTTGTCCGATGTATCCGGAGATATCAAATATGGTTTATCTTGTTGTATATTCATCGATTGAGAAGATGATGATTGTATCAATTCCTGTTCTTGTTTATCGATAAATTCAACTAATATTTGCGGTAAAGAATCCATCGATTGCGTTTCTTTTTCTTTTTTGTCCGAATAAAGAGCAAATAATTTTCCTTTGAGTTCTTCAGACCGTAAAGCGGCTGTAAAATCGGGTTTTGGCATCTGATTCAATGCCATTTCCTGAATTTCACATAATTTTAAAAAACTGTCTGTTGTTGTGTAAGTTATATTATCCTGTTTGGCTTTTATTTGCTGTGTGTCACGAACAGGATAAAATGAAAAAGGCATATGATTCATGTTTTTTCCTTAAATATCATACCGAAAAAAGGGTTGTCACTGTTATTATGACTTGTTTTAATATTTTCTTAATACAACCAAAAAAAATCCAACCCGAACGGATTGGATTTTTTTGGTGGGCGTGCAGAGGCTCGAACTCTGGGCCCGCTGATTAAGAGTCAGCTGCTCTACCAACTGAGCTACACGCCCTAAACAGGTCTTTTTATATCTTATTTTTTTTCAAAAAGCAAGATTTTTTTTAAAAAGAACCCGTTTTTGTTTTATCAAATGATTAAACGCATACGAAAAAGGACAATCAATGCTTTTATCAATTTTCTTTCGGTTTTGATAAATCTGTTTGAATAGCCGTAAATGTCTGGTCTAAAACACTTTCAAAAACACGAGCCTGAGGCATTTGAGCTACAACCGTCCCAATCATTTGTCGATATAACGGCAACAATAACGGTTGTGCTGATACGGTTGGAACAGCATCTTTAATGAGCTGTGTAACCGTTTGAATACATTTGAGCGTTTTCATAATTTCATTTTCAGCATTAACAACGCCCGTACTTTCAATGTGAATAATCATTCCTCGTAATTTTTCAGATTTTAGCAAGTGAATGGCTTTATCTATCATTTCAGCAGAATATCCTTCTGAATTATCAACAAATTGAGATAAATTTTCCGCCGAAAAACAAGCACAAATCATTTCCGCTTTAATGCGATATAAATCAGCAATAAATCGTTGCATATCGTTTTGTCTTTCTTGATTACGAAGTGTTCCGAAATTTGTTTTTTTCTCAACGGCTGTTGCTGTTTCCTGAACATTGGAGCTCCCTCGCATAATATCTGATACCCCCGTGATTTCGAAAATACGCTGAACTACATCATCTCGCCGGCGAGCCAATTGTTCCAGTGCGACAACATATTGTTCTATTGGAACAAAGTCAATTACGCCTCGAATACCGCCGGCTTCTTTGAGTTTATCAAATTCCGATAAAGAAACCAAGGTAACATCCTTTTCAAAAATATCTGCCAATCGATGAAACGCATTGTCGTAAACACCACTGACTTTAATTGCCTGCATTGTTAAACGCATTCTGTCCGTAATACCGTTTAATTCATTCATCATTTGCCGAATCATGGCATAGTCAGGAACCGGAATTAAACTGTCATTGGATAATGTTGCATAAATCGGTTTCGGACATGGGAAAAAACCGGTTAAATGGAACGGATCATCCGCAACTTTAATAAAAGCATCAGGTGATAACGGAGATATCCAATAAATCTGTTTGGTTGTTTTATCCCATACTTCATACAAACAAACTGTTCGTGAATCATCACCGTTTAATCTTAAACGCAATAAATCAGCAGCATCCTGACCAAAATGTTTGAAAATTTCACTTGTTTTTAAAAAGATTTTTTTAGCAATCCATGATACATCTTCCCATACGCCAACATGATCCGTATCTGCTAAAAAACAGCATGGGTCAATATAATGTGTTTCAATACATTCTTTATCAATGACATCTATTGTTTTATCGGGCTGAATTGTTACACTTTGAAATGACGGACAATATGTTTCAAACAAAATACCGCATCCTGAAATTAAATAATCATTTCGAGCATATTTAACCACACTGTCAAAATCAAATTGTGTTAAATCCCATTCCAGCACTCTTTCCAAAATTTTACAAGCCAATCGTTCTACCGGATTCGCCAATTTATTAACCCGATCAATGTATGGTTGAGGCTTTTTAAAATACAAAAACGGTTTTTGCGTTTCAATACCGGACCAAAAAATATTATAGGCTCCGTCATTTATATCAACATAGATATCTTTGGCCTGTGTTGCCCGATAGGCTTCACGTGTTTTTTTTACCAATTCATAATATGGCTGATAAACCGTTTCAGCATGTGTTAATTTATCAAGCCAATCCCGTACGACTTCTTTTTCCGTTATCATTTGAGATTGATTGTTATTTTCTGACATAATTTTCCCCTTTATTTAACAAGCCGTTTCGAATCGGCCCAACAAACTGCGTTCCCGAATAACAACGACATTTTCATCGTAGGTCGGCAATTCATCAAATACATGAAATAAAACACGGTCCCCCACTTGAACGGAACGAACAAGCGGTCCAATACTTTCAACTGTTCCGATTGTTCGTGTTTGAGGGGTATGAAGTGTAATAATATTTCCCTTTTCAGGTAAATCTAACCGTACAAAAATACGATCCGAAACTGCAATCGGTTTGTTTTTCATTTATAACTCCTTTTAAAACAAGGTGCCGATAAAGGGCACCTTGCGTCTATGTTAATTTAAAGCAGAACGACATTTAATCATTGCTTCTTCCAATAATTCCCGTGTAGAACGTCCCTTGGCCGGCATCAATTGAGATTCGCCTTTACCGTTCGGGACAAAAGAAACGGCTTTTGCTTTACCGGCTTCCAATGCTTTTTCACGAATTAAGTCAGCTAATTTTTCCTGTATCAATTTTTCACGAACGCAGGGATGACACCAAATAGCCATTTCATAAGCTTCATCAATACCGGATGCCTGTCCCGTTTGTAACATTTGAATAATCATATCCTTTACAACGGCATGGTGTGGAAATTTAAGCATACCCATACTGTCTTTTGTTGTCAAAACCGAATCAAACCAAGATTTAGCCATTTCCCGCCGCCGGCGTACAAAATAATCAGCCATTGTTTCCGGAGCCGATAACGATTGCATAAATCGTTCCCATTTTTCATGTGGTGTCGGATTAGCGTAAATTTGTTCTAACATTTGAAAGGCTTCTCGTGGATTTGTTTCCAGCATGTATTCAATGAAAGCCATTTTTTCAACCCATTCTCTCGGACTTTCCGTATCATCTGATAATTTATTAAAACATTTTAATTTATGTAATGAATCTAACCAGCTTTTTTGAGCTAATTCCTGTCTGAGTGTTTGGTTTTCCTGACAAAATTCATCATCTAATGCACATAAATAATCTTGCCATTCTTTATCTAAACATAAAAACTTTTGTGCAAATTCCGGTGAAAAACGAGATGGAATTTTAATACAAAGCATTGTATTTTCCGCTAATTCATTTTCATTTATGCAATCAGACGAATCGCTTGAAATCAATGTTTGTGTTGTATTATCATTATCAACATGTGCTTTATCAACAACTTCTTCCGATAAATTTTCAGAAGGTGTTTGTGTTGTTCCCATCTGAGAAGGGGGCATTAAAATATCATCTGATACCCCGAATCGGTGTTTTACCCGAGCCATGTTTTGTTCTAAAATTTCTCTTGTTGTATTATTTTTCATTCCAAATTTTCCTTTTATACTGTTGAAGAAAAGTTGCCAGTAATTCCTGACGCAACCGTTGTTCTTGTGTTGTTCGAATCTGTTGCAACGTTTGTGGTGAATAATCACTTGACATTGCCAATCCCGTTCGATTCAAATATGAATCAATTTCCCGAACGGATGAAACAACCGTACCGTCCGGTAACTGAAATTCATCTAATTGTTTTGATATATAAGCCATAATACCTGCTCTTGTTATTTTGAAGTTTTTATCCGAAAAGCATGGTAATTACTTTTTCAATTGTTGTCGGATCAACGGCTATACCGGTTGCCGCAATAAGGGCTCCGACAAAAAAAGCCGCAATCTTTTTTTGATTTGTTCGTATAAACAATAAAATTCTTTTTTTCATTTATATCTCCTCTCCTGTTTCCATAATATGAGCCAATCGATATGCCCGTGTTTTGACTTGTTTTGCCCACAAACTGTTAATCATTTCCTTTGATGCGTTGACATAATCTTTTTTTTGAATGGCTTTCAGCATATGCCGAAATGTCATTAAGCCGGTTATACCCATATTAAAGGCCATTTCAATTAACACCCTTTTTCGAACATCATCTAAGGCATCAAACCATGAAAAAGCATGTGAACATTCCAACTCAACACGCCGCAAATCATTTTCTAACAAAAACAAGGCTTCCGATTTCGAAAGCCCTGTATCTTCTAAATTACGTCCAATTCCGATTGTCAATCGCCCCGATGAACATCGATATGGTTTCAGCATAATGCCTTCGTGACGACAAAGACGATTTTTAAAATTATCGGTAATTGCTGTTATCATTTCTTTTTATCTCCTGAATAATCAATGTTTTTAATTCATCAATTTTTGTTTCTACCCGAACCATGTCATCTCTCAAAACATATTGTGATGCTTCTTTAGCGACACGAATTTCAAAAACAGATAGTTCCTTTTGAATATCATTGATTTGCCCCAGCAGATAAAAAACAACGGGAATCATAATTCCCGTAATCATCTTATGAATCAATTCATAAAATGTATCTGTTGTTGTGGGCATGTTTCCTCCTTTCAATCATGCAAACATCTGATTCAAAAACGCACGATTAGAAAATTTTTGACCAATACCGTTTGATAATAACCGAGCCTGTCGTTGATCCGGCGTCAATGTCGTATCAAATGCAACTTTGGCAACCGTTAATGCATCCGGTGTTACAAGCGTATCAGGGATATTTGATTGTTGATGTACATTAGCTTCCATCACAACCGAATCGTCTAAACCGCTATTTATGTCCACATCCGAACTTATTTGACCGGCATGAGATTCATCCATCAAAAAATCTTTATTATTCATCTTTTGAAAATCTGTTCGTTGACGTATTTCCTTATTTTGTTCCAGTGTTTGAGCAAATCCCTGTGCTGCTTTAAAACTGTCAAAAAACGAATTTGGTAACTGAGAAACAAATGTGGTATCAAGCGAAGGTAACGCTGAATTATTGATACGGACAATTTCATCTACATAATTAAATTTTGACATATTTATCTCCTTACTTAAATAGCAAAACCTGCCGCATATCCCGCTGTATTACCGATTGCTGACAACGCACCCATGGTATTATTAAAACTTTGCTGTTTTGCATTTGCTTGTTGATTTGCAATCCCTTGTTGAACAGCATAAATATTGGCTTGATTTTCATAACTGCTTGGTGAATTTTGTAACAAGCCGTATATTTGACTGATACCGCTTTGACGGGCATTGTTTGTAAATGAACCAGCATTGATACTGTCTTTAAGGCTGTTTGAAAAGGCTTCCTGTCCTTTCAAAACACTGTTATAGGCCGCCTGATTGAGTGCATCATTATGTTGCGATGTTAAGTCATTAACGGCTCGTTGATAAGCTTGTGAACCCACCGATAATCCCTGATTAGCTAATCGTGTTTCTAAATCAGCCATTTGCGTTTTATGTTGAGGTAACAACTTATCTAAATACGCTTGATAAGTTGCATTTTCAGTTCGTTGTCGAGCCATATCAGACCCATCAACACCATACACCATTTCTGGTGCGGTTAATAATGACTGTGCCATTTGATTTGCCTCTGTTGCCATGGCTGAGGAGGCTTTATCTGCTAATGTTGTATCTATATTTTGTAAATATGATAAATAATTTTCGCCGGCATGGGTATTTGCTTTCACATTTGTACCCAATACCGAGCCAACTGCTTTACTCATTTTTTTCTCCTTTGTTTGTGTTTTGCGTTCCTCCGCCGAGTGAATACGCTTTGTATTCAAAATAATTATAAATAACGGCATTCCGATTTTAACATTGAAAAAACAAAACAATCTTCCTTGTTTTCTCCCAATTGGCGTAAAATACCTTCTTGAACAAATCCCAATCCACGGACAAGTTTTAATGATTTTTCATTATCGGCTTGTACTAAAATTCCAATACGGTGGCATTTTAAATCACAAAACGCTACTTGGAACATTTTACGCAACAATCGGCGTTGACACCATCTTTTGTTTGTTGTGTAAATTGTCCACCAAACATCCTTTTGAGCATATCCGTCATGAAATAATAATGCACCGACTAATTTCCCCTGCCAAAAAATAGCCAATGACATAAAAACACGCAACGAATCAGGCGGATAACCCAAACCGGCACATGCCCAGCGAATGGTTTCACCTGTTCTATCCCATAAAACATCTGTCAATGGTTCGGATTGATTACACAATTCCCGTTCCTTGTTCATATCTGACTCCTGTTTCATACCATTCAATCAGCGTTCCTTTTGTTTTGGTTTGAAAAACAAGACTGAATTTAAATCCCGTTGCACTGCATCCAATCCATTGAGAACGAATTTTACCTTTTAATGTTGCCCAAAATGTACCCGTTTTAAAAGCAAGTGATGACCACTTAACACCATTCCATAAAGACGTTCCCGTTATTCCCAATGAAAAAACATTCGATTTATTTTTTGTTTCGTAATCCGTATTCCAATAAGTTACCAACGCATATGGAACAGATGATTTTGTTCGTGGATTCATCAGTTGTACTTTTTTCAAATAAGGGGAATTTAAATCTGTAAACGCCTGTTCAACCGTTCCAACAATCGGTTGCCCGTTGTCAGAAAATCCTTCATCAAATAACATAACGCCCGTATCTGTTCCGAAATACAACCGGCGATTAAAAATTCCCCAACAAAACGAACGAATATTCGTAAATCGACACCATGCACCGGTTGTGGTATTCACAACATGTTGTTCAAATTGTTGTGCAACCGGTACGTTAAACAGGGCATATCCGCCTCGGGAATAAATAATACCTTGCCATCCTTCTTTGCTTGCATTTGTTTTTGTTCGTTCTAAAACCAGATTTTGAATTTTGTTACTAAATGCAATTTGTGAATTTGTTGCATTTTGTAAAGATAACGATTTAGACAATGGCACATATCCGCCTTCACAAATAACAACCAAATCGCCTTGATACGGTATCAGACAATTATATCCAATCGGACAACTGATTTGATAAACACCTTTTAAAATCCAATCACTTTGATTGTTGGGATTTGTTCCCTTATAAACCAAAACTTCACCAACTGAGGTAATGAAAACCGTTAAATCATCCATACCTTGTCCGCCATCGGTTGTCCAATTTCCGACAGCCGTCAAATATCCGCCTTTGGTTGCAATCGTACTCAAATCAAACGGTAATAATGTTCCTTGTACTTCGGCAACGCCTTCACTGTACCAAACCGTTAAACTACCCGACTCAACAAACCAAAGCCGTTGTTTTGAAACACCGATATTAACCAATTTTTTTAAATTTAAATTTTCTCCCGTAAAATTCAAATCCCTCCATGTTCCATTCCGTCCGTCTTCATTCGGAATAAATGTTTGCGGTAAGTCAACCCCGTTAACAGCAAACAATCTGTTTTTAAATTGTCTGATTTGCCAATTATTTTCGTTAAAATGTTTTTCTAAATCAACGTGATTTTGAGGTGTGGTAATATCATAAATTGTTCCGTTTCCAAAGGCATAAAATCGATTGTGACCCATCGGAGATTGATATTCAACCAATGTTTTGATGGTGTGGTTGAATTGAATATAGGGACGATACCCTTTTCTTAAGGAAACTTGTGTATCTAACGGCATATAATTATCCATAACAATTGCATCGGTTATAGCCATTTTATCCAAACTGTCACGAGCATTTAATCCGCCTGTCGGACTGGGCAATGTTGTATTAAGCGATTTGTTACGCCGGTTAGGTGTGCGATACGACATGGATACCTCCTAATTTATGAAGCGGATGCCATCCGGAACATAAACAAATATCCCGACCACTTAATCCGTTACCGAATTTTGCTTTAACTTCTTTTTCGTATTCATTCATTTCTTCTTCATACGGCATCCCATTTCGTTTGTACCAACGCCATACGATTCCCAATTTAACTAAATATTCATCAAATACCGGAACATCTGTATTTTTTGTAATAGTTGTTTTTTCTTCATAAGTACATCCGTTATGTTCCGTTTCCAAAGCAACAACGGCAGAACGATAAAAAAAGATAATTTGACACGTTTTTTGAGGCGGTGTTAAAAAACGCAAACAGTTATTTTGTATTTTAAAACGCAAACCGGCATCTCCGCCGTTAAAAAAACGATCTGTCATCCATTGCTCAGGTGTAATTGCTCCGATTAACTTTTCCGATGTATCCCGAATATAAATTGTATTATTGATTAACGCATAAAAATCAGGACAAAAATCCGGTATATAATATATACTTTGATGGGGAGAAACCGTTAAACGCCCTTCTTTTGTTAATTCCTGCCAATCACCGAAACGCCGTAAACTTTCCAATGTATCTTTTGCAATACTTAAAAAAATAGCTGACTGTTGATTATCCACATCAAACAAATCTGTTGGCTTTTGTGTTGCCACCAAAGAAGCGGCATCTTGACATATTTCTAAAATTGTACTCATATTTCCTCCGAAAACCGCTTATTGAGCGGATAGTTATTCCTTACTTATCTGTTTTTTTCTTTTACGTTGTGTTGCGGTTTTGCTATATTTTCCTGACAACACATGATTTTTCAATTGTGCATTTTCCCGTTTTAACATCTCAATTTGCTGTTGAAGGGTTTGATATTTTTTTTCCCACTGTTCTTGTGTCAAAGTCTGTTGTGCCAAATTTAAAAAATGTTGAGCCGATGCTTTTTCAGCACAGACATCTAAATCCCGTGCCTGTTGGTCCGATAAACCGGCTAATTTTTCAACCGTTAAAATACCATGACATTTTAACGTGTTAATTTGAGATGATGTTAAAAAAGAAAAATGTTCTAACGGAGCACCCTCCTGACATTTTTCCTTTGTTAATTGATACCGATGATATGCTTCCGGAAAACGAGCAATTTTTTCCGGTGTTGCCGGTTGATCATAAATATCCGTATTATTATTTTTAATCCGAATTTCAACATAACAAACATCTTTAAAAACAGGTAATCCTGTCTTAGGATTCACATCATGTGTTTTAACAGACTTGTCATAAAAACGGGCAAATGTATCTGTTTCCGTGTGTTGAGAACTGATAATTGACTGAAATGTATTAAATTCATCTAACATAATAAACATCCTTTCAAATAAAACAAAAAAGGCACAAACCTATCTGCTTGTGCCTTTTTTGATATCGACTATCATTAACCGTTAATTAAAACACCTTGTAATGCAGCATTAGACATGGTTAAGTTACCTGCCCAACCGATAATTTTATACATGGCATCTTGGTTAATTGCCAAACGAGATCCTTCAATTACTTTCATGTCCCGTTCTTTATGAGGTCTTAAATACAAATAATCCGTATTTAAAAAGTACATATGATTTTCAGGACAATGACCGCCTTGACCACCGTCAAAAATAACATCTGCTCCTTTGTATTTCAAAGTTGCAAAACCACTGTCGGCAATTTTCGGATCCGTAAAACGTTGTTGCGGTAATAAAGATTGTTCATATAATGAATATAATGTATCATCAGCAACAATTAAATCCGGTTTATCTGTTCCACGTGTTAATGATAAATACATTTTATTCATTTCCTGACCAATGTTGTCCGGTGTTAAGGCAATACTTGTTGACTTATTACGCCAAAATTCATTACCTGTCGTTGAACGGTTAATACCGCCGACCGTACCACTGGTCGGAGCATCGGCAACTAACAAACCCAATCCGCCGATTTCTTTACCGTTTGATCCCGTTCCATCACTGTAAATTGATTTAGACATTTGATTTTTCATCGTTTTAACCGCATTATCAATGCGTTTTTCAAACAAATCCAAAACTTGTTCTTTACCCATGTTTTTCAACAATTCTTCACCGGAAACAGCAACCGGAACGGCACATAGTTTTAATTGATATTCGGCTGCCGTAAACAATTGTTTCGGAGAATATGTAATTGTATCATAACCGGAATACCAAACAGCATCACCGGCTCCATATTCTAATTCTTCCAAAATTTTAGAACCGCCCGTAATCGGACGAATTTTTTTCTTATCTTTTAAGCGATTTAATAACGCATTATTTTCACTGACATTATCAGCCAAATCTTTTGTTCGGCTTTCTAATGTTAATGTAAAAACATCATCAAAATATTGATTAGCCATAATTTATCCTTTATAAAAAAATTTTGCTTGTTAAAGTAAACGCAACAATAAAAATTGATTATCGTTCCAATATCTGTCCGCCAAAGCCCACCCAAGGGCGACACATTTGTTTTGTCTAACTTCGGATATGATAAATGAACGATATCAAATCAATGAAACCGTTTCGTTTCTTTAAAACAAAAATGTTAAAACAAACATGCCCGATTATTTTTCAAACGGCAGTGATTACAATGAAAAAAATCGAGCAAAACAAAATACCCTCACGGGGTATAAAATCATTTATGAAGAATCACAAATGATAATCAGTTACAAAAAAAACGTGTTCAAAACACGTTTAGATACACGTCAACTGATTATACCTTTTTTTATACACTTTTTTTTGAAAAAACGGAATTATAATTTTCGGAAAAAAACGGCATATATCGGCATATGTCGGTAAAAACAAGTAAGATACGGAAAAATACGGTAATATAAAATTGCCTATAAACAATTACAGACCCTGTTTTATCCCGTTTTTATTCCGATTGATACAAAATATCCGTATGATTCGTTTTTTATTTAAATAATATCAAGAATCGTGTTAACCAATATAAATGACACCGAAACGCCCATAAAACCAAGCGTTGATAACGACTAAGTAAAGCCGTATCCAAAACACCGCTTAATCGCATATCTGAAAAAACAAGACAAGCTTTATGAAATAATTGTTTTCTTAATACCTTATCGGGACAACGGCGAACCGGTTTTAACCCAATCATACGATAGGCATCTTCGGCTAAATCTTTCCTAAATTCCGTTAAGATGTTATCAGGCACACGTTTTCCCTTAATAAAATAATCATATGTTGCATAAATACGAACCGTACAAGCGTCTTGATACCGTTGATAATTAACGGATCGAGTCATAGATGATGAATTGATGCGATAGTAATAAAACGGATAATTGACAATCGCTTTTGATGACATAACCGTATGAACTTGTGAATTGTAAAAATAATCATCTTCATAAGATAATTTTTCATGAAAACGCATATTTTTAACTTTATCCCATACATATAATTTACATTTATTTATCCACATACCGCTTAAATGTTTACGAGTTCTTTTTAACAAATAGACACTTAAATCCGTTAAAACGGTAACATTCAATGAATCAACGTCAATATGTTGAAAATAATCATCCGGTTTTTTATCTTGAAAACGGCTACATTCACCTTCAACAGCGTCCGCTTGTGTTCGCTGTTGAATACCAACCAATATTTCAAACGTTTGCGGATGAATGTAATCATCCGAATCTAAAAAGTAAATGTATGTTGTCTGGTTATCAACCTGATTGAGTAAGGCATTGTTAGCTCCGGTTATACCTGTATTTTTTTGTTGAAAAATACGAAACCGTTTATCTTGTTTAGCATATCGTTGCATAACGTCATAAGTATTATCTTTGGAACCGTCATCAATACACAAACACTCCCAATTTGTATATGTTTGTTGTAATAGAGAATCAAATGTTTCATGTAAAATTCGTTCTGCATTATAAGCCGGAACAAGAACGCTGATTTTTTTATTTTTCACGGGACAACTCCTTTTTTTGATATTTAAACATATCAGACTATGGCATAAAAGGCAAGAAATTATCTGTCATGAACAAAAAAGATTATTCAAACGGGTATAAATCCGGAAGCGGTTTTTTACTTTTTTTTAAATCTGATTTTTTATCACGAGAAAATCTATATCTGTATTCATAGCGGATAATACCGACAATAATCAATAAAAATAAAAGAACAATCCCCATCAGAACCAATTCAAATACCCCGAACAAACCATACGTTTGTTTTAATATTTGTGTTACAGATTGCGTTGGTACATCCGTTTTTTCAACGTGATTTGTTGTGGGTTTGGTCGGAAAGCCGGTATCGGGATTTTCCGGCTCAACTTGTTGTAACGGTTGCACATCCTGTTGTTGTGCTGTTGCCGGATAAACCGTTAAGGTCTTTGCCGGCAGAATGGCTGTTTCTTTATTTTGTGTTTGTGTATTAAACCAGTCAATTTGAATGGCCGGTATTGTTATTTTCCCACTTTCAACCGGAACTAAAACAAATGTCCGTTCTTCATATCCGACCAAACCGTTTTCTGATGGCACAACCGTTCGTTTTTCCGGATTACCGTACACATTGACAGACGGATTATTCGGTTGCCCGATTAACGGCAATTTATGTGCGTCAACACCGTGTGCCATTAACTGCACATGCCGTTCAACCGGCTGACCGACAAAAACGCTATCCGGAATTTGATATTGTTCCGTTAACGTAACTTTTTGAGAAGGTAACCACCACCCTTGCCAATCGACCGGTTTTGCGTTAACAACCAACTGAACCGGATTAGACTGAATGTAAACCTCCTCTGTTAAATTTCCTAAATGAATATCAAAAAAATCATCCTGACCGAAAAAATCAGGAAACGCCGATAATTTTTTTTGCGGTTGTCCGGTCGGCACAACACCAATGACATTTCCTGCTAATGAAAAAATACCACTTTGATTGGGAGTTACTAAAAAAGAACGCTGATAAACCCGAACAGGCTTACCATCAACACGTTGTAAAAATACATTATCTTTACCAAACGGAACAATTGTATAATCTGAATGCGTACTTGTTTCTATTTGTGCTTGTATCAAATCAATATTTTCACGTAACAAAATAGTTAATACGGCACTTTCACCGATATAAATTTCTTGCGGTTCAATTTTTGCTTCTGCTTGAAAAACGGCACTTTGTGTTTTATTATCTTTTGACGATTTTTGTTGAGAAGAAACCTCTTGAAACATTTGTTGAGGCGGTGTTACCTGTATTAAAATTTGTTCTAACGGAATTTGATTAACCGTAAAGGGACCAATTGTCAACGTCCCTTCTTTTTTGGGAAATAAGGTTAAAACAACTTGATATTTTTTTGTTTCAACGCCATTAACAGATGTTTCATATCGTTGTTGCTGTACATTACGAATGGTAAAATCAGACATGAGTGATGTTAAATCCGGTAACTGAATGGCTTTATCATCCGAAATCGTTAATTGAATTGCCTGCCCGAACGGAACTTGTTGTGGCGTTGCCGATATATTCGGTACAGCATAGGCAAGGTAATCAAAACAAATACAAAAAACAAAAAATAAAAAACGAATCATTTTCTTTCCTAATTACGTTGATATTGTTGATGTAAGCGATACCTTAAAATCCGATAGGGGTCACGAGGCAACCGATTGATAATTTGCTGTGTTTCCTGATCCAATTCATCCGATGGCACAGCATCAACAACTTGTCCACCCCCTTTTGTATTATTTAAATCAACATCATCTTTCACATCGGATGATGTTGTTTCATTTTCATCCGATACATCAGATGACATATCTTGGCTATCCGACAAATCAGAAAAATCCGACTTATCATTTTTTGTTTCATCGGATTGTGATTGAAAATCACGTGAATTTTGTTGTGATAACGTGTTGTTTTTTGTTTGATCATCGGGCATATTTTCTTGATTTTGTTTTGATTGAGTATCTTGTTTATCCATGTCATTTGATTTATCCGACTCATCAGAAGTGTGTTCTTGATTGGACGGGGATTGTTCTTCTTGCTGTTTTGATGTATCATTTTTATCCGAAGATTGTTCATTATTTGAATCAGACGATGATTGATTTTGCTGTTGATTTTTCAATTGTTCTTCAAGATACTTTTTGTTAAATAACGCATCTGCATGATTGGGATTTTTATTTAATAATTCTTCATAGGTTTGAATAGCTTGTTGATATTGCCCCATATGAGCCAACGTATTACCCCGATTAAATAAAGCCGTATCTGATGAATCCTGATTATATAATGATAAGGCGTGTTGATAATCTTGACGCCGATACGCATCATTTGCCTGTTGCATTTGCTGATAAGATATTTGATCAGGACGGTTCCACAAATCTGCCCGTGCATTTGTTGCCGTCATGATAAAACCTATCCATAAAACAAAAAATAATCCCTTTCGGAACAAATATGCCAAAAATGGTAACGCAACGAACGCAATGTAAACACCTAAATCACGCCAAACATCTGCCTGTAAAGACGTTAATATTGAATCTTGATTTTGCAAAAATAATTTATCAGACGGTTGTGTTGCTTTTAATAATTTTGAAATTTCATGTCCGGTCGGTGTTGACGATTGATATGTCCCTAATTGCGATAAAACATCCGAATCGGGTTTTGATAAAACCATATTTCCTTTAGAATCTCGTAAAAAAGACCCGTTTTTTGTAACAATCGGCTCTCCGACATCATTTGAACCGATACCCAGTACCCCTATTTTATACGGCACATTTTGAATCATCGGTAATGCTTTTTCAATATCCGGTGTTCCACCTGTTACCAAAAGAATCCGTCCGGTTCGTTGCCGTGTGTTTTGCAATAATTCAATTGCCTTTTCAAACCCCTTTGATACGTCATTTCCGACAGACGGTAAAACCGATACCTGCAAAGATGGTATCAAATCATTTAACACGGCTTTATCCAATGTTAAAGGCAACGCAATATATCCTTTACTATCATATAAAACCAACCCGACTTGATTATCTTTTAATTGTCGAATTAAATCATATAACTTAACGTGCAACAAAGTTGTTTTAGAATCGTTTAATGTATTCAAATCAACAACTAAAACAGTTGCCGGATTTTGATGAACGGTCGGTACGGGTAATTTATCAACAGCCGGACCGGACAAGGCTATTGTCATCAACGTCCATATAATCCAACACACTTTTTGACTGCTTAAACGAGTCGTTTTTGATTTTTGAATAACGGTTATATACGGTAATAAAATCGGGTCAACATATTTTTTCCATGGATTTTGAACAATGGCTTGCCGTTTTACCCACGCTAATATAAGTGGAACAAAAAGCAATAGTAACCAATACGGACGTAAAAATATCATCTAAACCTCCGTTTATACCAAGCAATAAAAAAGCAAATCATACTTAACAATAACGGCAGAAAAAACAATTCCTTACGTGGTCGAAAAGGCTGTTCGTCTTTTTGTGATTTTTCCAAAGAATCAATTGTTTGATAAATTTCTTTCAATTCATCAGCCGTTGTTGCCCGAAAATATTGCCCTCCTGTTTTTTGTGCAATTTGCGTTAATGTTTTTTCATCTAAATCAGCACTGGGATTGACAATACGAGGAAGACCGAAAAAATCCGTTGTTTGGCGAGGAGCCGAACCGATACCGACCGTATAAACTTTAACTTGATTTTTTTGTGCCATTCGAATTGCTTCCTCTACCTGAACAGAACCGGTATTGGCGTATCCGTCCGATAACAAAATAACAATTGAAGATTGAGCCGGAACCTGTACGGCATTAGCAACACTCATTGCCAACGCATCACCGATAGCCGTTAATTCGCCGGCAATACCGACAAATACTTCCTGCAATAATGACTGTATCACTTTATAATCATACGTTAACGGGGTATAAGTATATGCTTCACTTCCGAAAATAATTAAAGAAATTTCATCACCCATTCGTTTTTGCACAAAATCATGCACAATAGACTTAACAATATCCAACCGTGTTACCGGCTGATTTTGCACATTAAAATCTGTTTCATTCATAGAACCGGATGTATCTAATGCTAAAACGATATTACGAGCATTTTGAGGAAACATCTGACCGTCATCATACCATACCGGTCGTGCAACGGCACATAAACAAAAAATCCAAGCCCATATTAACGGCCATTTAACAATCTTAACCTTTGTTTGATACGTACCGGAAGACAACCCGACAATTTGTTGATAAAACGGTACACGCAACGCAATTATTGGCGTTTGCGTATCGGATTTATTATCCGCATAAGGAAAAAGTGCCCGTATAAAAAACGGCAACGGCAACAATAAAAAAACAAAAGGCCATACAAATAATTCCATAATGCGTAATATAAGCTCAAAGGAACACGAAAGCAATCCCAAAACACATGTTTTTAAAATCTTTTTGATAATCAAAGGCAATCATTCGATTGCCTTTTATCACAGATTATAAATGAGTTGATAACGGTTCGCCCCCTAAAATATGAGCATGTAAATGGGGTACTTCCTGTCCACTGTTTTTACCGGAATTAAATACAAGACGGTATCCGCCTTCAATTAAACCCAATTTTTCAGCCGTACGAACAATAGCCCGCATATAACCTTCAATTTCCGTTGCGTTTGAATGTTCTACAAAATCTTCAAAATCAACAACCATTGCTTTTGAAATAACCAAAGCATGAATTTTGGCTTTGGGAGCAATATCATAAAAGGCCATAGCAAATTCATCTTCATAAATTTTTTGAGCCGGTATTTCCCCACGCAAGATTTTAGCAAAAGCGTTGTTTGAATTATATTCCATCCGTTTATTCCCTTTCTTTTTAGTTGATTTTTTCTTTTCTTCTGTTACAATAGCATTGAGCGTCAAAAGGTTCAACGAAAAAAGGATATTTTATGAAAAAATTTTTTAAACGGGTCATCCGTCTTGTTTTGTTATATGGCTTATGCGGTACGGTAATTGTTTCGGCACAAGATTTATTTGTCATGACAAACATTCCTGTTTCAGCAGAAGCAGAAACAGCGATGGAAGCCCGAACAACAGCTATTACAAACGGTGAAACCCAAGCATTTACGGAATTACTTGATAAAATTGTATCATCGACAGACCGAAATAAAATTCAACTACCTACACCGGAAATGATTACTTCCTTTGTACAAGATGTTTCCGTTGCCAATGAAAAAGCCGGTTCGACCCGTTATTTAGGGGCTTTAACCGTTCGTTTTAAAGCAGAACCGATTCGGTTGTTTTTAGAATCTCAAAATGTTACTTTTTTATCTCGTTTACCACAACCGGCTTTGGTTTTACCTCTTTATCGGGAAGGGATTCAAACATTAACATTGGAAGATAACAATCCGTTATGGCAAGCTGTCCGTGATGATTTTCCGGCCAGCCGTTTATTTCAATTTC
Organism: Alphaproteobacteria bacterium; assembly: GCA_017467335.1. Taxonomy (GTDB): domain Bacteria; phylum Pseudomonadota; class Alphaproteobacteria; order CAAHEQ01; family UBA3637; genus RGIG4140. The sequence goes on along the minus strand of JAFTSJ010000032.1, from coordinate 5,089 downwards.
AATTACCGATTGGCGATGAAGATGATAAACGTTTAACTTATGAAGCCGTTATTCAAAATAATACGGAATCATTTAAAAAATTGGCTCAAAAATATAATGTTACACAAATCATGGTTATAGATATCCAAAAACAAGGAACACAATTTACCGTTGACACTCGTTTTTGGCCTAAAAACACCGCTCCCGAAGCGGAAGTACAATTAACCGTTTCCGATGACAGAGAAATCCCTGTGCGAATTTTTCGTGATTTGTTAAGCGATACCCTGCGATTGATGTCAAAAAAATGGTTATATTTGTCACAAAATTCATCACAACCTATTAAAATATATACCGTTACGGTTCCGATTGAAAAAATATCCGATTTATCACGCATTCGTCAAAAATTACAACAATTGAATTTCGCTGATAAAGTAGATATTAAAGGATTTGCCAACAAACAATTAAATGTCAATTTCCATTATCGGGGAAATGTGACAGAGTTAGGTGAAAAATTACGATTAAATGATTTAATTTTAACAGCCGTTCCGGATGAAAGCGGACAAATGGTTTATTTATTAACCGAACCATTAAATTATTCGGAATAATTTTTATAAATCAGTTGATTTATTCATAATGAAGGGAACGACAAAATGACAAAACTTCAAAAAGGGTTCACACAGACACATAAAACAGCGTTGATTTTGGTCTGTATATTATTTGGTATCGGATACTTTTTTTATTCCATATCCGGTATTTTATTACCGTTTATCTTGGCTTTTGTTTTTGCTTATTTTCTACATCCTGCCGTTCAATCTTTGGAAAAAAGACATTTATCACGAACATTTGCAACCGGTATTGTTATAACGGGATTTGTTGTCTTTATTTTAAGTGTTCTTTTAATCATTATTCCGATTTTACAAGCACAAGTCATGGCATTATTTGCCAAAGTGCCTTTATTAGCCGATACATTAAAAGAACAAATCCAATCATTAGTTGTTTATGCTAAACAGATGATTTCACCGGAACAATTGGCTGATATTTCAAATACTGTTTCACAATCTGTCGGTATGGTTTTAAAATCAGTTGCCAACGGATTATTAAATATTTTAACAGGGGGCGTTGTTTTATTCAATGTTATTTCTATGCTGATGATTACCCCTATTGTTTTATTTTATGTTTTGCGTGATTGGCAAGGAGTTGAAAATCAAATGAGTGATCTTATTCCTGAAAAAAATAAAAAATCCGTTATGCCTCTTTTGCAGGAAATTAACACAACATTGTCCGGTTTTATTCGGGGACAATCCATGGTGTGTTTATCTTTAGGACTGTTTTACGGTATCGGTTTATCAATTATCGGACTGGAATCAGGGTTATTAGTCGGTTTATTATCCGGTATTTTATCATTTATTCCTTATTTCGGTTTTTTAACAGGTGTGATTTTAAGTATCTTTTTAGCCATTACAACGCATGCTTCTTTACCTTTATGGATAGGGATTGCTATTGTCTTTACTTTAGGACAAATTTTAGAAGGGTATGTTTTAACACCGAAATTAGTTGGCGATAAAGTTGGCCTACATCCCGTTTGGGTTATTTTTGCTTTATTTGCCGGCGGAGCATTATTGGGTTTTGTCGGTGTATTGCTTGCCGTTCCCATTGCTGCCGTTCTTGCTATTTTTATCCGGCGTACGTTATCTTGGTATCGTACAAGTATCATATATAAGGGAAAGAAATAAATCCATGCAAGAACAACTTTCATTGAAGTTACCGTATCGACCCTCTTTCGACCGAGGCGATTTTTTAGTTGCTCCTTGTAATTTTGAAGCCGTTCAATGGATTGATCATTGTGATTCTTGGTGTACACCGGCTATTATCATCTATGGCGAATCGGGATGTGGTAAATCACATTTAGCAACAACTTTTTCTCATATATGCTTGGATGGACGGTCATTGAATCTAACGCAACTACCGTCTGTTTGTCCAAAACATATTGTCATTGAACACATTGACGAAACAGCACACGAAGAAACATTATTTCATTTATATAATCGCATTATCGGACAAGGTTCTAAATTATTGATGACAGCCCGTCATATTCCTCAATTTAATCTTAAAGATTTACAATCTCGTATCAATGCAACTCCTAAAATTGAAATATCAACACCGGATGAAGAATTGATTTATGCCGTTTTTTATAAGGCCTTTCAAGACAGACACCTGATTATTGAACCGAAAGTAATTGAATATGCCGTTTTACGCATTCCCCGTTCATTTGAAGCAATTAAAAAAGTTTTTGAACAAGCCGATAATTTATCGTTAAGTCGGGGACAAAAAGTTACAATTCCTTTGATGAAATCAGCTATTGAACAGGCGTTATAATAATTTATTATTGTCTTTGAACCCGTTCATGTTTTTTTGAAAAACAATTCCATCAGAAACCAACAAAAAGACAACACGCAACAAGTTGTTGTCTTTTTGTTTATCAACCGGTTTATTCTTCAATACATTGATACGCACGTATATCATCACCGGTTATAACGGGTACGGCTTTTCTACCCTCACATGTATTACATAACCGAATTGATTCGGCGTCCGTTCCGATTTCAAATGTACCACTTGTTGAACAAGAAACACATTCTCCATTCACTTTTTGGAACAAATCGCCAACACATTCTTCTACACATAAACCGGTCCAATTTCCCTGTTCTTCAAATCCGGTTGTGAGCATACGCCGATTTTCACAGGATGAACATAAATTGGTTATATTCGGATGAACGGCAATATTCTTTTTAGAACAGGCAACACACGTTGCATTGGTATTCAAAAATTGTTTACCTTCACTACACAATCCTTTTAAACATATGCCGTTTTCATATCGTCTGTTTTTACAAGTGGCACATTGTGCTTGTGTTGATTTGTAAGAAGTATCTGTATCACAAGAATGGCAATATCCTTCATTATCACGAAATTTTTCGCCATTATGTAATCCATCTAACCACGGTTGTACATTGTTTTTAACTTCATCGGAAACCCAACTTGAAAAATCATTTTCTTTATCGTTACAAACACCGCTTTGACCACCGGCAATTAAAACACAATACTCTCCTATCATCATTCGATTATGACAAAGAGAACATTCATTTACACCACTGAATTTAACCGGATAAAAAGAAGCACTCTCCGTACACTTAACGCAACCGCCGGCTCGAACCGTAAATAAAACCGTTCCATCTGAAGCAGAACCGCAACTGACCAAAAAACAACCGGAACCGGCAAAAGCATTATCTCCTTTTGCCCGTTTATATGGCAAGTTGGGACATTTATCTTCACATTCTTCTGTACTGAGCCAACCATATGGATCGTACAATCCTGTTGTACGAACATTACAATTATGACATTTTAGACTCCCACTGTCCTGCCACATATCCGCCGGACATTTAGCCCCACATCGAATCGTACTACTACTTGACTTTTGTACCCATGTTGTATCAACAGCATCTGAATCAACACTATATTGACCATCTTTCATACGGCAATTTTGCGTACAACCGGATTCTTCATCATTGATAATATCTACAAGTTGATAATTAGACTTTTTTTGGGGACATGGCTGACAATTACCATTTATGCCCATTACCTGCCCCAATGGACAAGCCGATCCATCTTTGGGAACGCAAAATCCGTTCCTATTAACCTTTCGACCGCATTTTTCACATAAATCCCGTAATTCGTCAGGAACTTCACTCCAATAAAATAATTCTGTCTCATAACCCAGATTGATTGCATCACAATCGTAACATTTGCCACTTTTAAACGATTGCCATTTACGAGTACACCGTTCATCTTTAGGATTAGCCTGACAAATGGCTATTTGTTCTTCAGCATTTTCCGGTTGTTGACAAACCTTAAAACAAGCATCCTTCATATGAATACGTTTTGCATACTTACCATCAACTGTTTCGGGACAAGTGTTACACATGTCAACAATTTTGTTAATGATATTACCCCAAGTATTCCATGTTTGACCACCAAAAGTTCGTCTCTTAAAAGTTGCTTCAGAACAAGGAACACATGCCCCCGCTGTTCCTGCTCGATATTGTCCAAAGGGACATTCAATATCTGAACCTCTACAATAATACGTATCGTATTCATAGAACAAATCATGATTAGAACACGCCAAACATTGTGCCTTAGAAACAGATTCATCTGATATTTTGTGCTGTGTCATATCCGAACAAGGAATACACCCTTCTGTTGATGATTGATAGGAATATCCTTCCGTACACATATACGAACAATACCCATGGGCGGTATCATCAACTAATTCGCCATACCATCGTTTAGCATCGCTTTCTTCACATTGTTGACACATAGTAAACCCATCAACTTCATCAGATGTATCAGGGAACCCTTGACCATCTTTCAAAACAATAAAATTACTACCATCCCCACAGGAAATACATGCCCCGTTTTGACTGCGAAATGTACCACTTGGACATGTTTTTTGTAAAGCAGAACAGGTATGATTTGATTCATCACAAATATAACCCCGACCTTTTGATTTACAATCTTCATTAACCAAACATTCAACACAAATACCGTCTTCACCATTATCCAAACAATATGGCGTATCTGTTCCTGTACAACTGTTTTGACAAATCATTTTATCCGTATCACAGGTAGCATTTCCGCAAGCAGACATACAATCCGTATCTTCAACGCATGGGTCACCGCTTTGTCCTGTTCCTGCTTCATTATTTTCCGAATCTAAAAATGATGTAAAAACGATGGTATTATCTGTTTCATCTTCTCCACAAATAGAGGCATTACCGGTATATTTTGTGCCATTTACCTGCACAAATTGAATCCCTTTAACAATACCGTTTAAGTTCATATTAACCACATTTTTACACACACGAGAAGAAACGCCTTCTACATAGGTTTTAAACGCAACGTCCGGATGAGATGTCATATAAATCGGGTATCCTGTACCGGTCATATCCGGAAATTCATCAAAATCCGTGCCATCCTCACTGGGGTCAGGCAGGGGTTGTTCTTGATATTTATGCCAAACATCAGTCGCACGCAGGTTCACTTCATACACAATATCATT
>JAFTSJ010000006.1 GCA_017467335.1 Alphaproteobacteria bacterium | reverse complement strand
TACGGTATTGTACGGAAGATTCGGATTGTACGGAAAAATGCGAAACCTGTGGCTTAAGTTATACATGCGAATCCAATTGTCCGTCTGATAAACCGATTTGCAGTACGAATGAATATAAAACCTGTGTGACGTGTGAAAGCAATTCAGATTGTCCGAAGAATCAAATTTGTGATGAAAGTACGGGGGAAAATAAATGTGTAGAAGTTCCCGAATCTTGCCCATCAGGGACATTCCGTTCTAAAAACGGGGCTTGTATTGATTGCAAATACGGTGGTAATATTGTTGTCAGTGAAGAAGCGTTTAGTATAACTGGTATTCAAGATGCTCAAACAGGGGTTGAAATGTGTCAAGCCTGTGAGGGAGTTGGACATAAACGTTTTTTAGAAACTGTTACGAATGATGATGACAGTAAGACATATTATTGTTCAGCAACCTGTACCAAAGGGATTAGTGTCCAAACAAAAAGTAACGGCTGTGTATCATGTAAAGATTATCCGGCCTACGTTGATTATCAAATTGTGGATGATGCACAGGCTAAATCACAATGTACGGCTTGTGGATTAGAATTAAATGGAAATTATTGCGGTCATTTCGATTGTCCGACAGGTCAGGTTAAAAACAATGGTGGAACTTGTTCCCTTTGTAATCAAGCATCCGTTATTTCTATGTTTAATACAGAAAAAAATAAAACGATGTGTACTGAACATTGCCCCGGACAACGTGTTGTTAACGGAGAAAGAGCTGAATGTATGTTGGTCTGTCCCCAACCATCAGATATGTCCGATGAAGAATCAACACGTATTTGTCAAGAAGAAGGTCCGACTTCTCCGAATTGTAAAAGAACCATGCGTTCCGGTCATTGGCTGGAAGCCAGACAATGTTATTCTTGCAGCAGAGCAACTGCCATTTATATTGGGAGTGGAGTTAATTTACAATATGAAAAAGAATTATGCACAAAATGTGGTCGCCAAATCAAAAATGATTATTGTGTTATTCCGGTTGTCTGTAAAAACGAAAAAAATGAAGACGGAACAAATAAATCAACGAATCAATTTTTGAATATCAAATCAGAATGTTGTTCTTGTACTGAAACGTGGGACGAAGCCTCTTTGATTGAACAAACAACCGAAGCACATGATGCTTGCGTTAATAATTGCGCTGGCGTTCAAGGAACAATAAATGGAGTAAAATTTACGGGTCGTCATGTGGTTAGACGTAACAATGGCCTTGATTTTTGTTTTCCTAAGTGTCCAGAAGGATATTTTCAAAATTCAACAGGAAAATGTATCTCTTGCGAAACAACATCAACAGCCCAATATGACACATTCTTACGTATTACAGAATGGGGCATGTCTGATTTAAAATCTATCTGTGAAAATGACAAATGTGGCAGAACGGTTATTCAAGATAATTATTGTGCTAAAAAAACATGTCCGAGCGGCGAATTTATGTCAGCATATGGGAACTGTATTTCATGTAAAAACGGACCGGTTACTGTCAAAATTGCCCGAAACTGGAACGAAGCCGGATACAGTTTAATCACCGAAGAAGACAGGCAACAATTAAGAAAAATATGTTCTGATTGTGGCAATCGAATAGTTGTGCATCAAAATGAAGCAGCAGAATATTGTGTCATTAAAAATGCGGGACAGTCAGGCATTTGCAATAATGTCGGTAACGGAAATGAAACCGGTTACAACGCCGGACAAGGCGTCTTATTTCGAGATTCAACCGGTATGTGCCAAGAATGTTCCAATCCATCACAAATTTCAGTTGGTCATGACAAAGGATTTGAACAATGTCGCAGTTGTGGAAATCGTCGCGTTATTTATCCATACAATTGTGCGTTAGGTTTGTGCGAACAAGGTTCAACATTTATGGATATACGAGGTGTTTGTGTTACCTGTAATGAAGTTACGACAGAGATTGACAACATCATCACATCAACAGATGGCTGTGTCAGTTGCAATCGACAAGTCATGACTGTTAAAACTTCCGAAACAGAAACCGAACGATATTATTGTGCCATTCCGTGTAGTGAAGGTATGACTTATCATTCTTCCGGAGATAAAAATTGTAAATCTTGTTCATCAGGTAATATTACAATTATTGGTACCGAATCGGTTTACAGTGGCTATTGCGAATCGTGTAACCGTGTTGCATTTGAAGAAAACGGTATCAAAAAATGTTCACAACAAGCAATAAACGGATATTTTATCAACATCAGCGGAAATAAAGTATCGTGTAGTGCCGGTAAAACACAAATTTACAATTCAGCGAAAGCCAAAGAAATTTGTCGAGCTTGTACTACTTATGAACGAGAAGTCACGACAGATTTAGATGGTAATTTTTATTGTGAAAAAGTGTCGTAAATTATTTAATAAAATATAACAAATACCCCGAAAAATGTTTTACCAATTTTCGGGGTGTTTATATTTATTTAATTCATTCGAGAAAATAATATCAGTCAATATCAATCCGTTCAATAACTGCTCCCAGACCACTTAATTTTGCTTCCAGTTTATAATATCCTCTGTCAATATGATATATACGTTTGACAATTGTTTGACCTTTTGCGACCAATCCGGCCAAAACTAATCCGACTCCACCTCTTAAATCTGAGGCCATAACGGTTGTGCCGGATAATTCAGAAACACCGGATAATATAATGGTACTATTATTGACATTTCGGACATGGGCTCCCATACGTTGCAATTCCGGAATGTGCATAAAACGATTTTCAAAGATACGTTCTTCAACAATGCTTTCTCCATTCGCAATGGCTAATAAAGACGTGATAAGTGCTTGACAATCTGTTGGAAAACCGGGATATTCACATGTTGTGATTGGAGTTGATGTTAGTTGAGCATGTGTTGCATCAACTAATAACCCGTTATCGTCTTGTTCAAAGATAACATGATTGATTCGTAATACATCAACAACCGCATCCATTAAATCCATACGAGCCCCTTTTAAATAAATCCGTCCCCGTGTCATCGCTGCGGCAACAGCAAAAGTTGCGGTTTCAATTCTATCCGGAATAATTTTATGGTGACATCCTGTTAATTTTTTGACACCTGTAATAATAAGTGTTTTTGTACCAACGCCTTCAATCTTTGCTCCCATTTTAATAAGCATTTCAATTAAATCAATAACTTCTGGTTCTAAAGCCGGATTATGAATAATGGTTTGTCCCGGCGTTAAAACAGCAGCCATAATTGTATTGTGTGTTGCTCCGACTGAAATTTTTGGAAAAAATATTTCAGCCCCGTGTAATGGTCCTTTGGCTCGAACATAGCCGTTTTCAACACTGATTTCTGCTCCCATTTCTGTTAATGCCGATAAGTACAAATCAACAGGGCGTGTTCCGATGGCACATCCCCCCGGTAAAGAAACTTCGGCTTCATGAAAACGAGCCAGTAATGGTCCTAGTACCCAAAATGACCCCCGCATTTTTGAGACAAAATCATAGTCAGCATGGGTTGATGTAATGTTATCCGCTTGTAATGTAATCGCATCAGTTTCATTATGAATTTTCATACCTAAACTTTGCAAAAGTTGTGACAGAATGGATACATCAGACAAAAAAGAAATATTTTCTATCCGAATGGGTTTATCTGTCAATAAAGCAGCCGCCATAATTGGTAAAATGGCGTTTTTTGCACCATGAATATCAACTGTACCAAATAAACGATTTTGACCTTGAATTTTAAATGCCTGCATAATATATCCTTTAAATCAGTGCGTTGTATCTTGTGAACAAGATTTTTTTTGTTCTTCCCATTCTTTTTTTTGTTTTTTTCGTAAAGCTAAATTTTTTTGTAATGCACGTGCTTGTTTGGAAAATTGTACGGCTTTTTTTGGGGAGAGATTTAAATTATCACAAGCTTGTTGAGCAATATGATCCAGTGTTTCAATTGTTTTTTTTGTTTTTGTCATATGAGGAACTTTCTAAAATAAATGTTGCAGGACCGTCATTTTCAATATGAACAATCATATCAGCACCGAAAATACCGGTTTGAACAGGAACAGATAATGACTGAACTTCGTGAACAAAGTCATCAAAAAGTTCTTTTGCTTTTTGTGGGTTTCCGGCTCCGGTAAATGATGGACGCCGACCGGTTTGACAGTCAGCCAGTAATGTAAATTGCGAAATAATTAACATACTACCGTTTATATCCAAAATCGATTTGTTCATTTTACCGTTTTCATCTGCAAATACACGCAAATGCACAATTTTTTGTGCCATAAAAGACATATCTTGTTGTGTGTCAGTCGGGGCAATGCCGACCAAAACACAATACCCGTGCTTACATGACCCGACACAAACACCGTCCACTGTAACAGATGCGTTTAAAACCCGTTGTAAAATAACTTTCATTGTATCTTTCCTTGTTGTTCAAGTATAGGCTGTTTTAGGACAAAGTCAAGTATATTTTATCCATATATCGCCGGTATAGAATTCTGAATAACTTTTTTATGGTATGAAAAAACTTGCTAACGTGTGAAAATAAAATTATACTGGTACATATAGGTTATATTAAACATTGGACGATAGCCTCTTTTTTAATAATGTCCTATATGAAATGAGAGGTGACTTATGAGTTATTTATTTTTATTTTTAGCAATTATATCGGAAGTTATCGGAACGATTTTATTGAAAATGACAAATGGTTTTTCGGTTTTTATGCCTGCTGTTGGAACGGTTATTTTTTATGCTCTTTCATTTTATTTAATGTCTATTTCATTGAAAACGATTGAAGTTGGTATTGCCTATGCAATATGGAGTGCCGTTGGTATGTCTTTGATTGCTATTTTGGGTATTGTATTTTTTAATGAAACAATCAGTTGGTTGAAATTTGTATCAGTCGGGTTGATTATTTTAGGGGTTATCGGATTGTGTTTTGTTGAAGCAAAAGTATAAAAATAATCGGCAAACATTTATTTGCCGATTGTATGAAAAAGCGAAAACATATTTATTTTTTTTCGAATAATAACTCTTTTTTGTTAGCCAAAATCAAAACCAAATAATTATCGGCTATCCGAAAAGAACGAACTTGTGCCAATTCTTGAAAATAAGTTGATTCGGCTTCCATTTGAGTTGGTTCTCCCATCATCATCGTGCTACCAACTTGGGAAAAAGTAATTTTGTGTCCGTTCGATGTATAGGAACCGAAATACTGATTAACGGCTTTCCCGCTGAATTTATTTTCCGTTTTAGAAAAAGACAGGGTTATCGGCAACCCAACAGGACTTGTTGTTAAAACATAGGTGTTTCCTTGAAACGTTGGTTTCGTACAAGCCGTTAAAATAATCATACACAGCATCATTAAGATTTTTTTCATTTTTCTCTCCTTTTTTATATGATTAGTATAGGGTATCTTTTTTTCAAAGGCAAGGATAATAATTCTTTATTTTTGAATGAAAAAGTTTTATAAAAACAATGAAAGGATACAAAATGATTATCGGTTTAACAGGGGGATTGGCAAGCGGTAAAACAACAATTGCTTGTTTGTTGCAAAAAAATGGTTATCTTGTGATTGATGCGGATGATATTACGCATGAATTATATGATAAAAATGAAAAAATGATACAAATAGTAAAGCATATTTGTCCGCTAGCTATCAATGATAATGCCATCAATCGTAAAATTTTGGCAACATGTGTTGTTCAAAAACCGAATTTGTTATCTCTATTGGAAGAAAAAACGCATCCGATTATTATGGATATGCTTAATCAAAAAATTCAAATAGCTTTGAAACAAAGTGATACGGTTATTTTAGTAGCTCCGTTATTATTTGAAACCGGATTGGATTCAGTTTGCGATATGACGATTTGTTTATATGCTGATATGAAAACACAACATGAACGAGCCATGTTGCGTTCGCATATGACAGAAGACAAATTTACACTTTTAATCAATCGTCAGTGGAATAATCAAAAACGGATTAGTCATGCCGATTATGCTATTTCTACGGATACATCAATTGAAACAACATATCAAAGTGTTATATCATGTTTTCATCAAATTCAACAAGAAACGCTTTGATTATGTTTCCCTTTGGAGGTTGTTAATGAATTGATTTGAGATATACTATGTGTATCAATCAACAAATCATCAATACTAATCGGATAGGGATGGGCCAGTGTAATATAAGCATCGTCTTGTGGTTTTATACATGACACATGAGCGATTCCCTTTTTTAATATTTTACTGGTTTCATATGGTGTCAAATGAAATAATCCGCTGATAAAGCAGGAATGAACATCACATATATCAATTTTTTGATTGTTTAAAACAAAATCAAAATAATATGTTTTAAGATTAGAAATATAAATGCTGACAGTTAAATTCTTGTTTAAAATAAGGTGAATCAATTGATGTGGTTCTAATTGTAACCGTGAACATAATTCCGGTACGGAATGATAATGTGGTATTGACATTTTTTTCTCCCTCAATAAAGTAAATCACTTTTTTCAAGTGTGCATTACGTAACTTGAAATCAAGAAAAAGCATAAATAAATTGACGAATGTTTATATTGTGTTATAATGCTCACAAAGGAGAATAAAGAGATGTATCGAATTTTATGTTTTATTTGTTTGAGTTGTTTTGTGCTGTGTGGATGTCAGTTTGAACCACCCGAACCTAAAGCGACTCAGGAAAATTATAAAATATTACTTGATGGATGGTTGGGTGAAAATAAATCAACACTTTATCGTGTTTGGGGTACGCCGATGAATGATTATTGGAAAGGAACGGCAAATTATATTTTATACACAAAACAAACGGTTGAAAATGCTTCTGACGGAGCAAAAATTGAACGGATGCCTCGTATTGCTCGTGAATTATCTTTTTATGAAAAACCGCAGGGATTAGTTACCCGTTCCTGTACGACAGTATTTAAACTGGAGGACGGTATTATTACATCTTGGCGGTTTGAAGGGAATCATTGCGTAGCTTATCCGAAATGACATTCTTATCCGTTATTTTATTGGTTTTATGTTTAGGTGTATGCTTTGTCATATTTTGTGTGAGCATTTATTTTATCATAATTACCTTTTCAAGTGGTTTTATGAAGCATTCGCCGACAATTCCAACAACAGGAAAAACATTATCCGTTATGTTGCAAAAAACATCTGAATATATTGATACGCATTCTTTAAATCATTCATTGAATATTATCGATGCCGGATGTGGGTGGGGAACATTATTGATACCGTTAGCTCGAAAATATCCGTCTCATCATTTTATCGGTATTGAATATTCTTTTTTACCGTATATATTAGCTAAATGGCGTGTGAGAAATTTACCGAATGCTACGATTATTCGACAGAATTTGTTTACATATTCTTTTCATGAAGCAGATGTTATTTTGTATTTTTTATTGCCGTCAGAGATGAAACGTTTTTCTTTAAAATTAAAAAATGAAGTAAAAAAAACATGTTTCATTTGCTCTAATCGGTTTCCTTTGTATCAAATTTCATATGATGAAAAAATTGATTTAAATGATAACTTTTCATGTGTTTATATTTATAAAACAGACGGTTATAATAAATTTTAGAAAAATAAGGGTTTTTAATTGCATTTGAAAAAAAACATTTTTATATTAAATTGTGTATCGTTTATTATAAGGAGAAAATATGTTAAAAAAAATAATGGTATTCGCATTAACGGCAACATTGTTTGCCGGTGTTGCACAAGCTCGTCATCATGGCGGGGGTTTTATGGGTGGTGAAACGCCACAGCCAACTCAAACAGGCGGTTTTAAAGGACCGGGGATTGCTCTTGGTACGGTTCAAGGATTGGCCGATATGAAAGATGATTCGCAAGTACATTTAAAAGGTCATATTGAAAAAAGTTTAGGCGATGAAAAATATATGTTTAGAGATTCAACAGGTACATTTGTTGTTGAAATTGATGACAAACGTTGGCACGGTCAAACAGTTACCCCCCAAGACACTGTTGAAATTTATGGTGAATTAGATAAAGAGTTAATCGGACAATCTGAAATAGATGTTAAACGGATTATTCTTGTAAAATAAGGAAAAAAATCTCTCAAAAATTGAATGTGTCTTTTTTTGAGGGATTTTTTTATTAAATTTGACTTGAAAAGAGTTTTTTTGTTATTTTTTTCTTGCAATTGGTAAAATAATATAGTAAAAAAGATACAACTTGAGGATGGGTGGCCGAGTGGTTGAAGGCGCACGCCTGGAAAGTGTGTTTAGGTCTAAAGCCTAACGTGGGTTCGAATCCCACCCCATCCGCCATTAAAAGCTCCGATTTATCGGGGCTTTTATAATATGTAAGCATATTTATTGATGATATGTAACATCATCTTATGGGAAAATAATTCTTAAGAAGCTATATCGGTTTGAGTTGCTATTTTTAATCATATTACGGTTTATTATTGTTTGACAGTGTCCCATAAAGTTGATTAAACGTAATTCGAATAAGGGCGGGGTGTATTTAAACTGATTAAAAACAGATTGCGTGAAGTGTTTTGATTATTTTTTTTATAATTGTTTCATACGTCATTATATTTTATTGTTTTAACATAAAAAAAATCTCGCATTTATGCGAGATTTTAAAATGGCGCACCCGGCAGGATTCGAACTTACAACCTTTTGATCCGTAGTCAAATGCTCTATCCAATTGAGCTACGGGTGCTCCGTCTATGAAAAATTTTATACACGATTTTTTTTTATAATGCAAGTGTTTTTTTTAATTTTTTTAATTTTTTTTGTTATTTGTTGTTTTTGTTATGTTATTTTTTTTGTATCTTTGTTTATTTATCGGTTAATATAAAAAAAACTCCCAAAAGGGAGTTATGGGGCGAAAGATCGGACTCGAACCGACGACATCTGGTACCACAAACCAGCGCTCTAACCAACTGAGCTACATTCGCCATGATAAAAAGTTTTTTATCAGATTATTTTTTCTTTGTCAAGAAAAAAAATAGTTCTTTTTTACTTTTTATTCGTGAATATTTTGGTTTTGACGTAAGGATCGGTTTAAAGCCATGTTAATTTGTTCGTCAATGGTTGTGTTAAGTCTTGTTTCAAACAAATGTGTGTATTGATGAAATACGCTTAATGCTTGATTACGGACAGACGGTTGTTTGTATTTTAGGCAGATTAACTCATCAATATCCGCTAAAAGATATTGATGTGTTTGTCTTCTTTCTTGAAATCCGTTTTGAACAGGTGTGTCAGGGGCATCAAAGCAGATTAAATTTTCTTGTATTTGTTGTGTGATTTGCGAACGATTTTGATATGGTTCCAGCGTTGTCAGTAAACTGACCGATTCTTGCCAATACGAATCAACCAAATATTCCAGTTGGGGATTAACATAATTAGATTCGCTTAAACTTTTTGATATAAATATCATATTTTGTAAAAAGATTCCTTCTTGTCTTAATGCTGAATCGGTTGGTTCTGTTTCACTTAAAAATGTATATTGAGCCAACAAATTAACCGGAATCAGATTTTGTGTATAAAGTTGTTGATATAGGTTTGATGCTAATTTGATTTGTTGAACTGCTTCGATATATTCTTTTTTTAACGGTAGAGCAATCCAATTTTCAGGTTGGTTTAACAAATCAGTATAAATATCTGTTATCTTAATCGGTAACTTTGCGGATTTTAATGTAGATTTTTGTTTTTTGCGTGCGACACATTGCTGACAGGCATTAAATTCATCTTGATTAAAAATTCCCATAACATACAGCAATTCATATTCTTGCATAAAATAAAACAGAGAACGTTTTTTTACGATATTTTCACGAGATTGGTATGTCATCGGTTGTTTTAATGCTTGAATAACTTCTTTTGTTAATCGAGGCGTTGTTATATCATGATATTTTTTAAATTTTTGAATAATTTGTTCGGATAAATCAGGATTGGATTGAACGGCTTCTTGACTTTCTTCTTTTGTCCCGTATATCATTTTTTCCAATAAAACAGCAGCTGTAATCAAATGTCCTGTTTTATTGTCTTCTGTTTGTTGTTTTGTTGTTAATGAAATTGTTTTATCTGAAATGCCCATTTGCTGGGAAAACCATTTCATTAACCATTCTTCATGTGTTTTGCCGTGTGCCGCTAAACATAATGAACGGCGTGTGTATTCTAACAATAAATTATAATATAAATCTAAATCATTTTCTTTGACTTCCGGAAAAAATTCGGAAAAAGCTGTTCCCGTTTGTTTTAATTGTCGGGCGATTTCCGGAAAATCTTTATGTGCCGGTAATTGTTTTAATTGTTTTGAAATTTGAACAAATAATGCTTTTGCCATGCGTTCCCAATAGTATTCGCATTTACTGGTAACAGGTGTAGATATATTTTGATTATTTAAATAACTTAAAATTTTATCAATAAAGTAAAGTTGGTTGAGAAGTTTATCTTCTTTTTGTTCAGTTGTTTGCTTGGGCATTGAAAGGGAAGACAAATCAATATCTTCTGTTTCAAATAATCCGCCGATAATTAAATGGGTTGCCTTTTGTAATTGATTTATTTTTTGAATATATTCCGGTTTTAAGCGTTTCAATATTTCATGATACATATCTATATCGTATTCGTCATCATTTGACAGTATTTCATGATAAACTTCACTGTAATCTAAAAAACATGTATCAATCAAATGGGGCGGAACATGAAATGTTTGTAAAACATCAGCCATGTCAAAATTAAAAGTGCCGTTATTCATTTCATCCATGACATTATCCCAAATTCGTCCTTCTTCTTCATTGAGTGTTTCCGGATCAATTGAATCAATTAACTGACAAAAACGAGATCGTTCTATAACCATTTTCATTGTTGTCATTTCAACAGCATCATCATATGGTAAAATACCGCAGACATATTCCCACAACGGTTCCGGCTGTTGAGCCAATGCGTATAAGTATTTGATAGGTCTTGTTTCTCCTTCAACTTGTTTTAATAAAGCTGTTCGCTGAGGTTTGGGGAGTGACATAAAATCAGAAAATAATTGCTGTCCGATTTTTGCGATGTGATTGGGTTTCTTTTTAGTCATTACGTTCTCTCTTTTTACCGGATTGTCTTTGCGTTTTGTTTGAATTAGAATGATGTGAAACGATTGTTAATTTTGAAACTTTAATTTCATCGGGCATTTTTTCCAGACAAGAATGTGTACAGGAATTATACCATTCCAAAACCATGGGAGATACTTCATCATCTTGAGATTCTAATAAATTTTTCATTTCCTTAATTGTATGATAGAAGACAAATTGTTGGTGCAGCGGTTCAAGCGGTTCTTGAAATTTTAGTAAAGATTTTATATGGTCACAAGCCAGATAAATATGCAAAGCTTGTTTCGGATTATCTGCTATTAAATCAAAGGATTGTTCCTGTAAATTTTGAACGGCTCGGGCAACTTTGTTTTCAACCAATCTTTCAATTAACATTCGAATAATCGTATCTCGTTCAGTCGTATATGTATTTAACGTCATAATTGTATTGTATAAAACAATTTGTTCCGTTTCATCTGCTTTTTTATTTTGGCTCCAATCTAAACAAGGTGGCGTCCCGTCTTCAAAATCATAATGCTTGCCGTATAAATTGAGTAAAGATAAATTATATAAGTACAAGGCATTGGATAACTGTTTGATATTTTTTTTTAATGCTTCATTGTGAGGAAAACAAATA
Organism: Alphaproteobacteria bacterium; assembly: GCA_017467335.1. GTDB lineage: Bacteria > Pseudomonadota > Alphaproteobacteria > CAAHEQ01 > UBA3637 > RGIG4140. Next base: position 67,787 of record JAFTSJ010000006.1, on the reverse strand, counting down.
CCACATTGGAAAGCATACGAAAAAATTGTTTCTGTATCCAATAATAAGGCAACAGCAGAAAGATTGGGGTGAGTGGATTTATTACGAGCAATTTCTTCGCTGACAATTCGATGTCGGATTGTTTGAAAGCGTGTAAAATTTTGCTTATCCCAAATACCCAAAGCATACATTAAATCATCTTCTTTCCAGAATGAATAAAGTGATAATTTGATTTCACTTGGACTGAAAAGACGGGCTTGTTCTTGTGATATAGAGGAATGGGATAATTTGTTTTTCAAATTCTGACAGCATTCGGCCAATTGCATTTGCATCATTTGAGTAACCTGTGAACGCATTTGTTGAAAAACATGAGCCGCATGTTGCGGATTTGAACGAAATAAATCTTCCATTTTTTCAAATAACGTTTTTTGATGATGAGATTGTTGTTCGGCATTATCAGAAAAATTAGATTCGTTGTGTTGATTGTTCATAGGTGTTACTCCTTATGTTTTTTCACAGTTTATCATAAAAAAACAGAAAAATAAAGAAAAAAAATGACAGAAAAATAAAAATACGAAAAGACAATGAATTTTATTGTTTTTTTTAGTTTTTTTATTATTTATTTATGAATAATGATTTTAAAAATATATTTAGAACGGATAAGAACGGCAAATACAATCGTTGTAATTGGTATTATTTATATCGGATACAGCTTCAATTCCGCAAATTGTTGGTTTTCGGCAATTTGTTAATTGAGGTGTTGTCCACGGGATTTGATAATCATAGCAATAGCCCATTTTTGCCCACAGGAGACTTTCCATCCATTGACTAAACGGGTGTTTTTGAATTTGAACAGGATATTGTATGCGTTCCAAAATATTTTGAAATATCAATTGATGTTCCGGTAAAATAAAGCCTTTCCCTGTTAAAATTTGACCAAGAGAATGATACAAAATTGGGTGTTTCCAACCCCCTCCGAATAAAGAAATATGGTTTGGGATATTGCCTTGGATAAACTGAAATGAATGAACGATAATATAAGCAGCAAAATAAGCACAGGTATAAATCAAGTTGGGTAAATTTTCTTTGTTTTTAAAGGCAGAAATTCGTTGTGTGTTATAATGAGCCGGATCCCCTGATCGGGGCGGGATTGTCATATAAAAGTTACCGTTTATTTGAAATAGTTCTTTAAGTAGGGCGGTATCTAATTGACCTTGTTGTCCTATGTTGCCATCAATATCAAATGGCTGGTTTGTATGGGTTCTGATTAAAAAATCCATATATTCATTACATGGGCCAATATCCCATCCGGCAACAGCAGTCCCATTTTGGATAACACATAAATTGGATGTATTGCCGGCATTGATATCTATTCGGTTATAACAATTATCTTGACGGGCAATAAACGCATTTAAAGGGGGAATAAGAGGGGCTCCTTCACCTGCATTTAAAACATCATCAGATCTGAAATCATAAATAACTCGTATATAAGGATAATTTGTAGCACGTGCAATTAAATTGGCTAACATCTTACCCGAACCGATTTGAAGTGTATAGGGTGTTTTTGGGTTAATGGATGAAGGGCAGTGGGCTAATGTTTTTCCATGTGAGCAAATAGCTTTAATTGACGATACGTCAATATGGTTTTGTTGAATCAATTCAACAACGGCTTTTGAAATTTGTTGTATATATGACGTATGGTATGAAATAAATAAAGGGTTTTGTTCCAACAGATTGCGAGGAGGACATGTTTTAACCAATTCACGTAATTGAACGGTTTGTTGTTGCATGTCTTGTGTAAACGGTATGCTATGTGTATGAATTGGTTGAATTTGATTCTGATTGATTTGGGCATAGACAACATCAATGGCATCCATCGAATTGCCGGTCATAATACCGATGTAAAAAGACGGATTTTCATGAATGCCTTGTTGTTTCATTTGCTTACTTTTTGCGTGTTTGACGAGGGGTGTTACTGCGACTTAAACGGCGTTCTTTTGCTTTTTCTGCATATGGATTTTCCCGTTTACGCATATAAATTCTAATCGGGACACCAATCAAACCATATTGTTCTCGAATACCGTTTGATAAGTAACGTAAATATGATTCAGGAAGCGAATCCGGATTACTGGAAAAAATAACAAACGTTGGCGGGCGTGTGCTGACTTGTGTCATATACTTCATCGGAATACGTTTCCCGTTACTGGCAACAGGTGTCGGATGTGCTTCTGTCATACGTTTTAGGAAATCATTCAACCGATGAGTCGGAACACGTTTGTTCCATAATTCATACATTTTAAAAGCATCACTCATCAATCGATCTAATCCGTAACCGGTTTTGGCAGATATTGTATGAATGGGTAATCCTTTAACTTGCTGTAAAGAAACAGCCATTTTTTCCTTTAAACGATTTAAAACCTGCTTTTGATTAGGGACATTGTCCCATTTGTTTAAGGCTATAATCAACGTACGTCCTTCATCAAGAACTTTTGAAGCAATCAATAAATCTTGTTTTTCCATAGGGACATTTGCGTCTAATACCAAAATAACAACTTCGGCAAAATCGATAGCGTTCCGTGTGTCAGCAGCCGATATTTTTTCCAAATCCTGTTCAACTTTTCCCCGTTTACGTAAACCGGCAGTATCTGTTAACAAAACAGACTTGCCACGCCACTCCCACGGAATTGTGATGGCATCACGTGTTACACCGGCTTGTGGTCCGGTTAATAATCTTTCTTTTCCGAGTAATTGATTGATTAACGTTGATTTTCCGACATTAGGACGACCGACAATTGCTAATTTAAGGGGGCGTTTTTGTTTTTCTTCCCGCAAACGGGCTTTTTCATCAATCATATTTTCATTGGGTACAATAATATCATCAAAATCATTTGCTAAATCTTCACGAGATTTAATTTCGTGTTTTTCAGCCATTTTTTTATTATCTGCGTAACGCATATTTTTTTGGACATCGATAATCTTGGCGATTTTTTCTTCTTGGTCAACGCTGGCTGTTTCATTTTTAAAATGAGGAGATAATAAATGATGTAAATCACCCATACCTAAACCATGTTCGGCTGAAATCGGAATGGGTTGCCCCAGTCCTAATCGATAAAATTCTCCTAAACCGGCTTCAATGGCTTTCCCTTCGCATTTATTGGCTAATAAAAAAACGGGTTTGTTTGATTTGCGTAAATCTTGTGCCATTTTTTCATCAAGACGGGTTAATTCACTACGAGCATCAACAACCGCCAAAATAATATCAGCTTCGGCAATTGCCATTTCTGTTTGACGCCACATAGCTTCTGCTAATGAGGTTGTTTCTTCTAATCCGGCCGTATCAATAAGACGAAATTTTAAATTATAAAGAAATGCCTCCGCTTCTTTTCTATCCCGTGTTACGCCGGGTTCGTCGTGTACGATGGCAAATTTTCGACCACACAACCGATTAAATAATGTTGATTTTCCGACATTTGTTCTTCCGACAATAGCAATTGTTTTCATGATATTCCTTATTGATAAGCAATTAAATCAGCATCATTTGTATAAAAAATGACTTTGTTTGTTCCCAAAATGGGTTTGTTTGAAAATGATTCATTTTGGAGGTGTTGTTTCAGACTACCATTTAAAGCATCTATAAACAATATGTCACCTTTATTTGAAACAATCACAAGTTGATTGTTAATTAAAACAGGTCCTTTCCATGCAATACCGTTCATTTCCTTTGATGTAAGATTTGTTTCCCATACAGTATGACCATTTGTTGTATTTAAGGCAATAAGGGTATTTTGTGTTGTAATCATAAATAAGGCATTCCCATTAACAACGGGTGTATTTTGACCGCCGATATTTTGTATAAATCGGACATCACCTGTTTGTAATGCGTAGGCACCTGTTTTTTTTGCGTTGCCAACCAAATAAACGGTATCGTTAACAATGACGGGCGAGGCAACGATATGCGACAAATCGTCAATCGGGCTGAACGTTCGGTATGACAATAATGTATCCGCCCATTGTATCATACCTGTTTGAATATCAAAAGCAATAATTTCACCACTGGAAAATGGAACAATAGCAATTCCCTTGGAAACGGCTACTTTCCCCATACCAAAAAGATTTGTATCTGTTTTTATATTTTTATAACGCCATTTTTCCGTACCGTCTTTTGCATTTAAGACAAATAATTCATTGTTTCCTGATAAAATAAAAATGAGATTATTGGCAACAGTGGGGGCAGAACGTAAAATAGCGTGCGTATTATATTCCCATATAATTTTTCCTGATAAATCAGTTGCATATACGATACCATTTCCACAAACGATATAGATTTGTTCGCCGTCAGATGATAATCCGATACTGTTCATGCCCATATCTTCGGATAAAGGCAATTGTATCTGATTGATTTGAGAACCGGTATTTTCATCTAAAACAGTTAAACGTAAAGCACTGTCCAAAACGTAAATTTTTTGATTGACAATAATAGGTTCAGGTAAAACAAAATAATCGTCTGATAACCCTTTGCCGACATTTCGAGACCATTTTTTGGCAATATGTGTACCGATTTGTCCATGTGGTATATGATTTTGGGCATTTGCGTTGGCCTGTTGCCATGATATATCAGAATGAACTTCGTCCAGATATACAGGATCTTGTGTTTTGACAAGCTGATGGTGTGAATCAGAATGTATGGAGATACGCCCTTCTTTGGGAGCCATCTTTTTATCTGTTCCACAACCGGTTAACAATAACATAACACAAAGTAAACAACATAATTTTTTCATTTCAATCCCTTTTTTGGTCTTAGATAATGATAAACCGATATGATACCTGTAACGGTGTTATTGAATAATAGATAATAATTCTTTTAATCTGTTTTTAGATTGTTCCGAAAGAGTGGGCAAACCCAATGCCGTATTTAAAATTTGGCTTGCTTCATCATTTTTTTTCTGTTCCAACAATAAAATGGCTTGTAATTCTACTGCAGAGGCATAAAAAGAGTTTTGTTTTTTGAGCAATGGTTGTAACAATTTTAACAATTCATTCGAATCGGTTGTCCCGACTTGATGACCGATAACAGACAAACGGGCAACATCACGTAATTCTTCCGGTGCAGCGCTGTTATTCATCAGGTTGGTTAAAATTTGTATTCCGTTACTTGTATCATTTTTTCCAAAAGCCATTTGTGCTAAACGCATTTGAGCTAAATACTGATAGCCGGTACGTGCATTTTGAGATAACTCACTATATAATTGACTTGCTTTTTCAGGTTCGCTTGTGTAGTCAAATAAAACAGCTTGTTCAAATTGATTTGATTCAGCAATGCGGATTTTGTTATACCAACTTTTATATACTTCTGTTCCAACAGTGAAACTGATAATCAGAAAAAGACCGCCGATAATCACAAAACGATACTTTTTCCAAAAGTTCATTAAACGTTCTTTTTGTAATTCTTCTTCAACTTCACGTTCTAAAATGGCTTGTTGAATCCGTTCAGCTTCATCAGGTAGTTGTTTTTTCATTATATTATCCTTTGCTTAAATTGATATTTATCTTTTGTTTATAGCAATATTTAAACATAAATGCAATGTTTTATTTTTCTTTTTGTGGTAATAGTTTTAAAATCGGATGAAAAATAAAAGATGGGAGAATGGAACAAAACCAAACCAAAAACACCATGATATGAGGGAAAGCAATAATTGGTTTGTTTTTGCGTATGCCGGATTCGATAATGCGGGCTGCTTTTTCCGGTTGCATTAAGAAAGGCATAGGAAAAGCATTTACATCTGTCAATGGTGTTTTAATAAAGCCGGGACAAATAACATTAACTTTAATATTATCTTTGGCTAAAAAGCCTCGTAATGCTTCGCCCCAGGCCTTAACGCAGTTTTTGGAAGCAGAATAGGCCGGGCAACTGCTTAGTCCACGATAACCGGCCATGGAACTCATTAGGACGATTTGACCTTGCTTTTGGGCTTTAAATATTTCGATGGCTGGTAAAATTGTATGTACAACACCAAAAATATTGGTTTTCATAATCATTGTTGTTGCGTTTGTATTTTCAGGCATACCGATAATACCGCTTGAAACTCCGGCGTTAGCAATAACTAAATCAAGTGGTTGAATGGAATTGGCTGAATTAACGGCTTCGTGGGCTGCATCGGCATCCGTTACATCGAAAGAAAAGATGGTTACATGTGCACCGAGAGTACGACATTCATTTGCAACTTTTTCAAGGCGTTGCTTATTTCGTCCACATAAAAAGAGAAAAACATCTTTTTGAGCATAACGTTTGGCAAGAGCGGCTCCGATACCACTGGAAGCACCTGTGATTAAGATGGATTTGAAGGGGGAAAAATGTTGTTTAATAGTCATAAAAGAGTCCTTTAAATAAAAAAAATAAAAAAATGTAAAAAAGTGCTTGACAACCGATTATAAAGTGATATAATCGATTTGTCTAGTGAAAATATGCCTCTATGGCGAAATTGGTAGACGCGACAGACTCAAAATCTGTTGATCGCAAGATCATGCTGGTTCAAGTCCGGCTAGAGGTACCAAGTCTTACAACCCTTCGAAAAAAGCAATTTATCGAAGGGTTTATTTATTGAAAAATAAAGATTTTTTCCATCGACCACCGAGTTCGATAAAATCAGTTTTAAAATTTTGTGTTTTTCTTCATTTATCGAACTTTTGAAGATTCCTTTTGCATTTAAGGCTATATCTGATAAAATGCCTTTTTAAATAAGTGTAATAAAACAGAAGAATCTTTGCCGATACTGTAAAAACAAACGATTTTGGAACAATCATTTTTGAAACAAATAAATATTTATTAAAAAATGCGTATACGATAGTCATAAACAAAAGTGAAAAAAGTTGTTGTGAAAATTCTTTAGCAGATATTCTTGGAATAAGACAAGAGGATATAATATTAAAAATTGATGACGTGTCTACATGAAAAAATAAATTTTTCTTGACATTTTGTTGTGTTTGTATTAAAATCCTTGACAGAAGGAGGAAGTATGGCTATTCGATTAAAAGATTCTAATTTTTCCAGTTACTTGGATATCATTAATGGTAATGACTTTTCTAATCCGATTGAACAGAAAAATACAGAAGGAAGACTTATAAATTCCTTACTTATACTTGTTAAAATGTATGATAATAATCGAAAGCAAGTAATTCCTAGTTATATCAGCATTAATAAAGCCGAGGTGATATCCGTGTGTTCGGATATACCGACATATCAAGATTCAAAATCATATTCAGAAATTCTGTTTTCGCAAGATTTACCTATAATTTCAGTCATTTCAAACTATTTAGAAACATTAAAAAAATATCCTGCATTTAAACCGACAAATAAAAGATATAGTTTTAATGATGTCATGAATACTCTTTTGAATGTGGTATCATTATATGATATTAATCAAAAGAATATTGAACCAAAAACAATTAAATTTATAGAAAATCAATATGTCGGAAATACCTTGAAAGAGGAAAAAGAAATACAAACAGAGGGTGTATCTGCTGACTTTTTACAAGTATTATACGGATACTTGAGTAATTATGTGCAATTTGACTTACAGTCATACCAAGCAAAGATAATAGATAGGAATTTTTTTAGAGTTAATGCGAGTTCTGCTCAAAGGGCTATTACTCCTTTTGTTTTTAATAATTGTAAACAAGGATGTCGTTTTTGTTATGTGGATAGGAATTTATCAACAATAAAATATCCTTATAATTGGAATAGAAAATTAGAAGATATGTCTGCATTATTAGAAGATTATGATCCTCAAACAGGCAGAGCACATCCGATATTGCGGTTTGCTATGATGGATTGGGAACCGACAGAACATCCTGACTTTTTAAAAATTTTGAAACTGATTGCTCAAAAAACACCTGACCAGCAAATTCCAATTATCACACATGGCGGAAATTTAACTCGTGAACTATTACAAGAAGTTGCAAAAGATGAAAAATTAAAAGATAATGTCTTATTTCAGGTTTCATTGAATAGTGCTAATGTATATTGGCGTTCGAAAATTATGCCGGGGGCAAAAATAGAAGAACATAAAAATGCTATTTCATCTATAAAGTTAATGCATGATCTGGGGATAAAGTTTGATGTTTCTATAGTGGCAGCAATCAAAATCATACCGATTGAGGATGTGATAGAAACAGTCAGATATGCTGATAAGTATAATCCGCATACCTATATCCGTGTGGCACTTCCAACAGCAACAAAACATCATAATCCACAGGTATATCAAACAGTTTCAGAATTACGCGTAATTGATGATACAATTTGTTCTCTTAGAAAAGAAATTAAAACGCCGATTATCACAACAGTTGGATTAATCAATAGAAAAGGATTAAAGGCGAAAATAGAAGATGTTATTCCAAATTCTTTAGCAGATATTTGTGGAATAAAACAAGGTGATATAATATTAAAAATTGATGATATGCCTATACGTTCCAGAACTGAGGCTAATTTAATTTTAACCGATAAATGGAAAGAAGGGGAAAAATCAAAATTTATACTTGATATCTTAGACAATGACGGAAAAATCAAACAAATATTTGTTGATGCTTCAAAACAAATACAAGATCCCAGATACGCAGGAGAACGAGCGGTTGGATTGTTTGGAATACTTTTGCATGATGATGTGGATTATGGAATTTTTAAAGAAATTTCGAAATTACAAAAAAAACATCATTTAAGTTATCCGCATATTTTTACAGGCGAGATTATTGAGCCGTTTTTTCAAGAGGCTTTAAATTGTTTAAAACCGGAGGAAGAAGTTAAAAATCTTAAAATAACCTCTGTTAAAAATGAACATTTTGGTGGTAATGTCGGGATTGCTGGATTACTTGTTTTTCATGATTTGCTTAATCATTATCTAAAACTAAAAAAGGAAAACACGCCTATCGATTCTATTTTTGTGTCGAATGCGATGATTTCTAGAGGTGGTTTTGATTTAAGCGGAAGACATATTAATGAATTTTCCGCTCAAATTGGAATACCTGTTTTTTCAATAAAATCTAGGACAGGCTCAATATAAAATGAAACAATTAGCAATATATAGATATGAGTATAATTATGCAGGTATTCGTGGAATCGGAATTACTACGGATGGAGAATTGGTATTAACAAAACAAAATGAAACTATACCCCAACTTGATTCCAGAACAAGAATTATTAGGAATGAAGAAGTTCTTGATGCCTTTTCTGCTCCCATAAAAATTTTTCTTGATCCAAGTACAAAGTGTCCATTGAAATGTCCATTTTGCTTATCTGATTCTGGTTCCGCAAATACAAAAGGTATAGATGAAGCAGAAATAGAAAGGCTTTCAAATCAAATTATAGATTTTGGTGTTTTAAAGGTCAAAATTGGTGGCGGAGAACCGTTCGTATATCCATATTTTTATGATTTAATTAAAAAATTCAATAATTCCGGGATATCAGTTTCAACAAGTACTTCTGGAATTACATTCCCTACGATAACACAAGAAAAATTAAATATTTTAAGGGAAAACAGAGTAAAAGTATCTATTAGTTTAGATGGTGGAGAACAATACCATGATAAAACAAGATGTTTTCCTGGTTTATTTAAAATTGCTATATCATCAGTTAAGACATTGAAAGAAAACGGAATTAAAACAGAATTAAGATCAACTATTATTAATACAAAAGAATCATATGATCAGATATTTGAGTTGGATAAAATCAGCAAGAAACTGGAAGTGCCAATTAGAATTAGAAGTGTAAAACCTAAAGGAAGGGCAGCGGTTTCTAATTTGTCTACTCTGTTTCCGGATGAAAAATATTGGTTTTTTTATGATGCTGTTAGAAAACTAAGGAATGATAATCCTTTTATCAATTTAGAAGAAGTATTTTGCTATGATTCATCTGCTCATTATTCTGTTTTTGGACAAAAGTTAGATTGCGCTGCCGGAACCAGATCGGCATATATTGATTGGAATTGTCATTTTTCTCCATGCGGTTTTATAGATTCTTACTTCCCGTCTGAAACATTAAAGGGGACAGATATTAAAATGCTTTGGAAAAATGGTTATAATTTTAAAAAAATAAGAGAATATTTCAAAACTGAAAACAAGAATAGCAAATGTTCACATTGTGCATATGTAAATGCTTGTCAAGGTGGGTGCCCCAGTGTTAGATTAGCAACAAAGACACCTATTGATCCAAGGTGCCCGCTACAAAAGAAAACATATTTGAACGAAGGTAGTTAATAATGAATTTTAAAGAATTAATTGACGATCCGAAAGCGGATTTATCTGTTGCAATGATTGCTATGGTTGGGGATAAACTTTGTTTTGTTATTCAACCTGAAAAAAGATGGATTAAAAATGATTTTGGGCAAGTTATATTACCTTTTGGTGGGATTGGCGGTAAAGTGGAACAGGGGGAAGGATTGCTTTCAGCACTTGCAAGAGAATGCAAGGAAGAAATCGGATGCGATTGTGAAATTGTTCCCAATAAAAAAACATCTATTCCGATTATTACTAAAAATAGCATTATTTTTACCGAGATCAAAAATGCACCTTATGGTTTGCCGGAATTTATCTTTAAAAATCAGAAATCCGAACCTGGTAGAAAAGATTATACTTATGTTTTTGTTTACCGGTCAAATTTATTAAAGCCGGAAAATATGGTTCCTCGGGATAATCCTGCAATTATTATGATGGAACAAGACCTATTTTTGAAAGTTATGAGTAATCAAGTTACTTTAAAGGAGGCTAAGAAACAAGGTGCTGTTGTTGATACAGTCATAACATTACCGGAAGAAGGGGTTTTATGGCCGACTCCAACACCTAGAGGATATTATAACCTTTTGATGTATATGGAAAAGCATGGTTATAATAAATATTTTTTTCATCAGAAAAGATATCATAACCTTTTGGTGTGTTGTGGTAAGAAAGATTTATCTTATTCTAGAAAATAACCGGATTGTAAAAATATTGTATATCTTTTGCCGATAAAAGAATTCGGAAGACAGGTGAAGGGATTGTAAATTGGCTCATACTTCGCACAATTTATCGTTTGGTTGCCCTCTGGGCAATCCGCACGATCGTTTGCTGACGCACAACGTCATTCACTCAGGCAAAGTATCGCCCTCGTTCACCGAACCCTCTGCTCGGGTCCTTACTCCTTGCCCACTCAAAAATTTAACGGCCACCAAATGGTAACCGTTTAAATTTTGGAGCGGGTGAAGGGGCTCGTTCCATTTTTCATTAGAAGTATTGATTTTTAAGCTTTTTAACATTTTATTTCCTGTCGTTTATATATAAATGAATCACACTTGCATCACACTTTTTTATATTATAATTTGTTTAGGATAGAATGTACACAAACTTTTTGTCACCCCGATAAAAAACAGGCTAATTTTCCATAGTGACAGCATAGTTAACTTTAACTTTTAGGAAATTACATTAACAATTTTGTTTTCTTCCCATTCTTTGGATAAATCTATAAACACTTCTTAGGGCAAGAAGTTAAAGAGAGTGAATACATTTTAAGTCCATCCTTGACGAGATAAAACGCCGAAGCGTTGTGCGTCCAACACCCATAACTTTAGCAATTTGAGCTTTTGAAACGCCTTTATCCAATAAATCTTTGACTCGTTTTGAGTTCTTTGACAGTTTTAATTTTTTACTTGTTGCCGCGAATGGACGCCCCAATCTTTTACCGCTGGCTTTTATGTTTGCCAAAGATGATTTTGTCCGTTGTGATATTAAACTGCGTTCAATTTCGGCTGATATACCAAACGCAAACGCCATTACTTTTGATTGAATATCTGCACCTAGTCTAAAATTTTCTTTTATCGTCCAGACCTGACATTCTTTGTTTAAACAAGTCTCCAATATACGCATAACCTCTAACATGGAACGCCCCAAACGAGATATTTCACAAGAAATCAGGATATCTCCGGCTTTCATACTTTGAAGTAATTTTCCTAATTTTCTTTTATCTAAAGATTTTCCGGATGAAATAGTTTCTTCAATCCAATGCGTAATTTTGACTTTTTGAGCTTTTGCGAATTGTTTAATTTCATATTTTTGATGTTCACATGTTTGTTTATCTGTTGAAACTCTGATGTAGCCAATATCCGCCTCTAATTCTTTAATACAATAGCAAGATAGGATTACCTTATTGTAGCCAATGTAAAAGAAAATTTTTAAGACAAAAGCCGCAACTTGAACTGGATTTAAAATCAAAATAAAATTTACATCCAACTTTTATCCCCTTATAGGTAAAGGTTGAATTCTCATCCGATTCAACCTCCGGCCCTTAGGGCAGGTTTAGCTGACTTGCTCAAGTTGTAATTGAAAGGAAAGGCTTTCAATTAAACGATACAAATTATCAATTTCTTTGATATTATTGGCTCGGAGTGTGTAGAGTTAAGTATATCTAAAAAATGGATGCCGTATTCAAAAGTTTGAAATCGCGACATCCACCTTTAAAATCAATTATTTTTCCACTATGGGTTAAGATGGTTGACCCCTCTGAATAAGAACATCGTATCACGGATTGATTCTAAATTTAACATTTGTTTTAAGAATCGAGAGCCACCAAGCCCCCAACCGCCATGTGGTGGAACGCCATATTTAAAGAAGTCTAAATACCATTGAATATCAGTTGTTCCAAGTCCTTTTGCAATCAATTGTTTTACTAAAACATCTGGTCGTTCTTCTCGTTGAGCCAAGGTTGTAATTTCCACTCCCTTGTAGATTAAATCAGCAGATTTTGTACAAGGCTTGTCTTCATAATATTTATGATAAAAAGGGCGAGCCGTAATGGGGAAATCTGTTAAGAAAACAAAATCATGTCCTTTGGCTGCAAAATGATCCCCCAAAGCTTTTTCTTCTTCGGAAGATAAGTCAGAACCATCATCAAAGCTTCCTAATAATTGCTTGGCTTCTTTCATTGTAATGCGAGGGAATGGTGTTTCTGGTACTTTAATGTCAATACCATATAATTGTTTGACTTCATCACCATATTCTTCTTTCATTTTTGTCAAAATGAATGCAATCATATTTTCTTCAAGCTTTATAATATCTTCATGGTCCTTAATGTAGGCCATTTCAACGTCATAACAGGTACATTCGGTTGCATGTCTGGTTGTAAAGGATTTTTCGGCACGGAAAATGGGGCCGACTTCAAAAACCTTTTCTAAACCACCAGCAATAGCCATTTGTTTATATAGTTGAGGAGATTGAGCCAAATAAGCTTTTCTATCAAAATAATTGACTTCAAACAAATCTGAAGAGCTTTCGCTTGGAGTAGGCATTAATTTCGGTGTGTGAATTTCTATAAAACCTTGCTGTGTTAAAAATTCACGATAATACCTATCAAATGCTCCGGATAATTTCATAATTAAAGCATTCTTGGGTTTCCTGATATCTAAAAATCTGTATTGATGCCTTAAATTTGACGTTGTTTCAGATCCTTTTTCATAAACAGGAATTGGCAATTCCGGTAATGATGGGGAGATAACTGAAATAGAGGAAGCTTCTATCTCGACATGATTTGGCGCTTTGTCTTCAGCCTTTACAATACCTTGAACGGAAATTGCTGTTTCTAAAGACAATGATTTAACTAAATTAAAGATATCCGGTGTTGAATTTTTTACAATAACAACTTGAGCAGTACCGGTGATATCTCTTAAAACGATGAATGAAACACTACTTTGAGCACGCAATGCATAAATGCTGCCCTTAATAAGAACTTCTTCACCAATATGTTTTTTTAGATTTTTAATATATGTTCTTTGTAACATTTTTACACCTTTATTTTTTTGGTTTATGTAAGGACGAATTTCGTTCGTGGTGCCAACCTTACTTTTGTCTATTTAAAGCTGTTACGGGCTTTCCCGAAAGGTTCTAATCAAGCTTTTGGCTCTTTCTTCCTTTGGCTCCTCTGTGTCGCAGAATCATAGCCTCTAATGTATCATTATGCATAAATTAAATGAAAAATCAATATAAATATTTATTTTAAATAGAAATTTTTAATTTGTATTATATCTTTTATTAATTCATTTGTATTATTGGCTCGGTATTCGTTAAGCACGCTGTACCAAAACATACAGCTTCCACTTCGGGAGTTGTTTTTTATTTGTATTTCAAACATTTATGCTGGTTCGATAATAGCTCGATTTTGATGGGTTTAATTTTCCAATTTATCGAACTTTTTTTTATTTAAAATAATGAGAGAGCAGATAATGACAGCAATCTTTACTAAAATTGCTATTAAAATAGCTGTTCTGGCACCATAAATATCAGCAATCCATCCCATTAAGATAAGTACAAATGCTGCAAAAATACTGGATAGGCATGAAATAATGGATTTCATTGTTGCACGTTGTTCGGGTGAAAATTCATTTTGCATGATATTGGCACAACTTGTTCTTTCTGTACCATAAAATAAACTGACGGTTGCCATAATAAAAGGGGCAAAGGTGTTGTTTAAAATTACTCCAATCAATCTGACAAAAGCGTTTCCAATCATTGAACCAAAAAACAGTTTAACGATATTAATTTTACGAAAATATGGAACAATAAAAAAGCCGATTATTCCTAAAATATGTTTTGAAAAACGGACGATATTTACGCCCCATTGTGTTATCAATGTTTGATAATATGCACCTTCAAAGCGAAAGGTAGCAGTTCCAAAAGCAGTATCAATCATTTCAATACTTGTATAAAAACGTAATTTCCGATTTTGCCATAATTTCTTGAAAGCCAGTTGAAAATTGATCCAAGAATTTGCTTTTTTAGGTTTTTGTGAGCGTTTTGGTTCAATATAAAGCCATACAGCGATTAATTGTGCAATAAACGGAATAATGGATGTCCAAGCTAATATTTGTAGTGAGAAGTAGTATGAAATTAAAGCTGCAAGAATAGCACTAACAGTTGCACCTGTTTGTCCCCAACCACGACTTTTTGCATATTGGATTTTAAAATTTTCTTGTTCGCCCAATTCTTCCATTGTTTCATAGATTAAAGCTTCATCTGTGCCAGACCTAACAGCATCGGCGGTTCCGTATAAAAAAGCCCCGATGAATAATAAAGACGAACAGTGAAAATTTCCTGCCAATGCCCATAATAAAAAAGCCAAACAAATAAGTAATGGAGAAAATAATAATGTTTTTCGCCGACCTATTTTGTCAGAAAATAAACCGGCGGGAATTTCCATAAATGTAGTAGAAAGTGATGAAACGGCAAAAACAGACATGGCCACAGCATATGATTGTGTTATTGTTTCAAAATAAACAATAGCCAATGGCGCCAAAAACCACAATCCACCAAAAAATTGTGTTATTTTAAATAATAGGATGTTTCTGCGTATCATAAATTCCTCGTTGATCAATATAAAAAAATATATCATAATCGTTAATGTAAAGCAATCAAAAAAGTTAAAACCAACCTCCAGCCCTAAGGGCAGGTTTAGATGACTTGTTCAAGTTGTGATTGAAAGGAAAGGCTTTCAATTAAACGATACAAATTATCAATTTCTTTGTAATAATTGGCTCGGCATTCGCTAAGCGTGCTGTCCCAAAACATACAACTCCCATTTCGGGAGTTGTTTTTTTATTTGTAATTAAAAAAAATAAAAAGCTTTTGCTAGTAAAAGCTTTTTTTTGCCTGTTATGGCTGATGTTATGTGAAAGAAAAATTTGTTATATTTTTTATATGTAATGAAATTTAACTGAAAGGATAACCAATGCCACTTTACAAAAAATTAAAATCTCCGTTAGGGTATCAAATGTTTCAAAATCAAATTGATTCATACGGTGTCGATCATTCAGGTTTTTCAACAAGAGACGAACTTGAATATCAATTTGCAAGAGATGAAAAAGAAAATGAATTAATGGCGCAAGAAGATTCAATAGGTTTAAATGATTCTTATACGCAGTATGGCACCAATTTTTGGGGAAGATCGTCAGAGAATAACTATGGTTTTGGAAATTCAAATATCTCTAAAAATATTAAGGATTTAAAAAAAACAAATACATCAAATCCAATATCTCAAATTTTTGGAGCTATTATGGATATGGGGAGTGAATATTTTAAAATGAAAGAACATAATTATATTGGGTTAGATGATTATCATCATTGTAAAGCAAATTACAATGCGTCTGATAGGGGGTTATACGGAGCTAAAACAGCAAAATTATTGGGAGATATAAAAGAAGATATTGACTTTTATCGTAATATATGGAATAAAGGCTTATCAAAAGAAGAAGCTTTAAAAGATAAAATGCATGATAAAAAAGTTAATGAAGTTGGTATCTTAAAAGGATTATCCGGTGCATATAAAAATGCAAAAGATGCCTGTGCTGATTATAGACCAAAAGATTTAAATAAATTCCCTAAAAATATTGGTAATCTAAAAAGGGGTATGTGATGAAAAAAAATAAATATTTCTTTGTGGTGTTAATTTTATTATTATGTGCACTTTTTAGATGTGGGTATGAGTATTTTGTTGTTTCTTCATGCTATGATTTGGGGCAAGTATGGGATGAAAAGAATAAAAGATGCCGCAGTGATTGTTTAACAATCAGTAAAATAAATGGATGTATTCGTATGACGAAAGCCCAAACTGATTCTTATAAAAAAACAAAAGAAATATCTGATGAAATGTGGCATGAAATTTGTTTAAATAATGATCTGCCCGAAAAAATAGAGGGTGGATATTGTGATGTTGATTTTTCATTGGATAATTGTGAAAAACTTGATGAAAATATTTGGTATATTCCTAAAAGATGTAAACCTTTTAGAATGTAAATGAATTTAAGAAGACTTTGTGACAAACGGATGATTTGAGCGATTATTTGGATAATTGTCAAGAGTAGATTCCTGTTTATGTAAAATACAAAAAATGGTAACATTATTAAAAAACACTTTGTTTTTTAATTGTATTTCAAGCGTTTGTGCCGCTTCGATAATTGCCTTTTCTAAAAGGGCTCATTTTTCTCATTTATCGAACTTCTGGGATGAATATTCTTATGAAACAATCTATTATTTATCCGATTTAAGTTAAAAAATTATATATTGATTTTGCTATGACAATACGCCATAAAGACCATTTTTTTTGAGATTATTGGTTCGGTATTCGAAAGATTTGTAGTGCAAAAAATCAAAATTACTGATTTTCCTTTATTTTTTAGGAGGATTATTTTTTTAATCTCATGGCAATTGGTAATTCATAAAAACCACACTTTTGATAAAATTCTTTTACCGTTGGATTATATGGATTATAGAACAAACTAACTGAATAAAAATCATTTTGTGCGACGTATTTTTTAATTTCATCCATGATTGTTTTGCCAATGCCTTGTCTTTGGTAATTGGGATGAACTGCCATATCATAAATCATGCAAAATGTGCCATCATCTACGCATCGTCCCCATCCGATGGTTTTCCCTTTATCTTGTATTTGAACAATAAAAGTTGACCTTTGACGGATTTTTTCCCAGTCTTTTGATTTATATATATTAAAATCAATTAACGGATAAAAATCATCTATATCCTTTGTGTTAATATCGTTGCCAATTTTTATTGTATAATTCATGTTTTTTCTCCTAAAATCAAAATATCATTAAAAATATATCGTTGCAAGAAATAAAGTTAAATATTATTAACTTTGAATATATAATTGATTCGGTATTTGTTAAGGACGCAGTACCAAAACGACAACTCTATGTTTTGAGGTTGGTTTTTATTATTTTTCAAATATTTAGCGATGTATTTTTGGGCTGATAATTGATTTAAATTCTTAATTTTTATTTTATTTAGGAAAAATAATAAAAAAATATTGACAAATATTTTTTTGTTGTGTATTTTATTATAGTGACGTTTAAAGGAGTTCGGTATGGCAAAAATTTCAGTAATTATTCCTGTTTATAATGCAGAAGATTTTTTAACAGAGTGCTTGGATAGCGTATTAGATCAAACACATAAAAACCTAGAGGTTATTTGTGTGAATGATGGTTCACAAGATGCCTCATTGGATATTTTAAATACCTATGCAAAAATTGACAAGAGAATAAAAGTTTTTTCTCAAGAAAACCAAGGGCAATCAGCTGCAAGAAATAAGGGATTAGATCTTGCCAAGGGAAAATATATTTTCTTTTTAGATTCTGATGATTTTATTCATCCTCAAACTCTTGAAGCTGTTCATCATCATGCTTTGAAAAACAAAACACCAATAACAGCCTTTCTTTATGAAAAAGAGGAAAAACCAGGTGATTTTAAAGATAGAAAATTTGAAACATACGACATCAAAAAATTACCGAGTTTGGTTCGTGCTGATTTGATGGCATATACAGCACAGGATGCCAAACCCAGAATTTCTCGTGTTGTAACAACAATGTTGTTCCATAGAAGTATATTTAAAGAACTTCGCTTTAAACCGGGTATGTACTATGAAGACACACAGTTGTTATTGACGATTTTAAAAGATAATGTGTTATCAACATTATTACCTATTCCATTTTACAAATATCGTATGAATGAGGCATCAACAACGAATCAAAAGTTTACCGAAAAACATTTGAAAAGTTATCACACTTTATTGAGTGATTTGACAGAACAATATTCAAAAGAACCTTATAAGAAAAGGAAATTTAAATTTTTGGCTAGAACGTTGATAGAGCCGGTTTGTAAAAGAGTAGCTTTCAATGTATCAAATTTATCATCCAAGGAAAAAAGAAAAATGATTTTTTCTTTGTATCAGATGTTAAGAGAAATGCGTGAGAGTGAAGCACTCACGCCAAAAACAGAAGAAATTTTAAAAAGATTAACTCAACGAGTTATTTCCGAGATTAAAAAAGACTTGATTTATCGGAAGAAAAGACGTATGGCACTTAGAACCTATACAAGAACGCAAAAGTTGGCTTCAAATCATATCAAAAAGCTACTCCAAGGTCGTGCACACGGAATCCGTTGCTATCAATAATATGTTTTACTTAACATTTGAGCATATTTAGATTATTAACGATTCGCCTGAACAGTGATTTTTTTTATTTTTTGAATATGTAAATATTATCCTTGTTTTTAACAAATGTTTCTGTACCCCATTTGTCCCATTTAATTTTTATATGTTTAGGTGTTTTTTCTAAAATGGTTGCTTTATCTTTACTTGAAAAACGGTGTATTCGTTTTTCGCTATCGAAAACAAAGTAATCTTCCCATTGTGGGTGGTGGACAAATATCGTATTGCCGGAAGGACAAAAATGTTTATTCATATATGTTTTTAATTTTTCAACATCCATTATTTTCTTTATTTCTTCACTTTTGGCAAGTGATTTATAACATTCACAAAAATTATTACATGGTTTGTCTTTAATTATTTTTTTAAAAGCATCATTTTGATAACGGCGAACAGATTCATTTTGAATGGAGCCGTAGTTTTTTGCTTTCTTTGCATTCGCTTTTTTATATAACAACATATCCGGCAGATTAGAAATTAAACCATTATGCACGATTGTAAAATCGTACCAAAAAGGCATATCTTCCGCATTAGGATATGTATTTACGTATCTGATATTATGTTTTTCAATAAAATCCCGTCTAAACATAGCACATGGGTGCAAAACAGGGACTTTCGTAAATGTATAGGCTTTGGCTTCATCCGGATCGGATGGAAAAAGAAGCGGGTCTTTACCATTAAATGTTAAAGAACACCCCGTTGCTGAAATATGTGGATTTTCATCTAAAAAACGAACTTGTTTATCAAAACGACTTGGTACTGAAAAATCATCGTCATCCATTCGGGCAATATATTTTCCTTTGGCAATGTCTAACCCTTTGTTTAAACTATATGGTAATCCTTTGTTTTGAGGATTGGTTAAGACAATAATACGTTTATCTTGTTGGGCAAACCTTTTTAAAACTTCTGCTGTTTTATCATCTGACCCATCGTTAATGATAATAAATTCAAAATCTTTATATGTTTGTCTTAAAATAGAATTGACCGATCTGGATAACAAATCTTCGCCATAGCTATCTGTACGGTTATAAGTACTCATAATAACAGAAATAGTCGGTTTATGAGATAATTTCCGTACATAATGACATAAATAATAAGACGTAAAAGAAAACAATATGTAAACAAAGATTAGCATTGACCATAAAATTATCTTATTTTTCATAACAAATATCCTTTACTTATATATTTATAGCCCAAATAGCAAAGGCATATTATTTTAAAATTGGTTATCTGTCAATGGAAACATTTTTTGTTATCGTCTTTTTTATTAGATTTTTGATAAAAGTATCTTATTATTCTTTGAAGCAATAAGGAATACGACCTTATCGAATCGTTAAATGATTACATCAATTATTCTGTGAAAAACCGTTTGAGTTTTTTTCAAACAGCAAAAATAAAAAGACAGCAAAATCAACACATTTTTAAAAAATAACCGTCTGATTTTATTCATTTTTAAAATGGGGCTCTATGGAAATTTTAAACGTTTTTTTTTACGGATATTTTAAACAAAAAACAGCTGAAACAGGTCGCAGTATGGTGGAAATCTTAGGCGTTTTGGCACTTATCGGGGTGTTAAGTATCGGTGGCATTTACGGTTATGCCTATGCCATGAAAAAATACACGGCTAACTTGTTGGTATAAGAAGCACATCTGGCTTGGGCAAATAACCAAGGCAATTCGGAAGCAACGGAAATGAACTGGATTCCCGTTAATTTTACCCCAAAATGCGGGTACAACATGTTAACCGGAAAAGATGAAGACGGAGACACCTTTGTTTTAGTTGAAAACATTGATAAAGAGATGTGTCAAATGCTCATGCAGTTGGGCAACAATATTGTTATTTAGCGTTTAAATCGAAAGGGTGTACCGATAGGGCAGATGACAAGGGCAGTAATCCGCTTTGGGGCGTGTGTTTAGACGTGGATTACAATTTAGGTGATTTGGAAGAATGTCCGATAGTGGAATAAATCAAAATGTAAACAACCAAAAAACAAACGGAGGAAAAAATGAAAAAATTATTATTGATATTGGCGTTAACAGTGGTATTACCGAGCATGGCATATGCCAAATGCGATGGTAGTACGGAAATAGAAGGTAAAAACAAACATGTTTATTGCCTCAGTGATAAACCAATGAACTGGTGGAGTGCGTTTGCATGGTGTAAAGCCAATGAACGACCATTAGCAACTATGGCTCAAGCCTGTAATAACCAAAATTGGGTAGAAAAGTGTTCTAATATAGCAATTGGTAAAGATCAATCGGTATGGTTATCGATAGCATTTGAAGATAATAAAGCCTATATTATTAACAGGTTCTATGGTTTGACAGCCAAGCATGAACGAACCGCTACTTACAGTCAGGCTCTTTGTTATTAGCAGTGTATTGATTTGTTTGAAAATATAAAATACGTCTATTTAGATGTATTTTATATTTTTATACAGGATAAATGAATAAAAACACGATGTTTTTTATTGGTTTTGTCTAGATAAATAAATTTTTTTATCTTGATTCTACAAGAGTAAACCTGCCATGGCAGCGGATATATATGATGTTAATGTACCGCAAATCAATGCTTTGTATCCCAACTTTGCCAAATCTGAACGTCGTGATGGTTCTAATTCTCCAATTCCGCCAATCTGCATGGCTATTGAACCAAAATTTGCAAAACCACATAGAGCAAATGATGCAATAATCAGAGATTTTGGAGAGAGAGGTGTTTCTAAATCGGTCATATGCAGATAAGCAATAAATTCATTAAAAACTAATTTTTCTCCCATCAATGACCCGACCGTCAAAATTTCATGTGAGGGTACACCTAATAAAAATGCAAAACCGGAAAATAAAATACCCAGTAACCCGCTTAATGACAGATGGGCAATATCTAATGCACCGATTTGAGATGGTACATTGACAACCTGTACTAAAAATATTCCCAATAATCCCAAACAATAATTAAATAAAGCGATTAAGGCAATCAATCCGATAAGCATAGCAATAATATTTAATGATACTTTTAACCCAACCGTAGCCCCTTGAGCAATCGAATCAATCAAATTAACAGAACGTGTATCATGTTGTAATGTCAGTTTTTCATCAATAATGGTTTTATTTTCTTCCGGAAGAATAATTTTAGAAACAACCAACGCTCCCGGAGCTGCCATAAAACTGGCTGCCAATAAATATTCTGCCGGTACGCCCATGCCGATATAAACAGCCATAATGCCACCTGAAATACAGGCTAATGAACCAGACATTGATGCCAATAATTGAGATAAACTCATTTTCTTCAGATGAGGCTGTATCAACATTTGTGCTTCAACTTGACCGATAAAAGCACTGGCTATATTTGACATAGCTTCTGCTCCTGTTATATTCATTAGTTTGTACATGCCTTTTCCTAACCATAAAATAAGGCGTTGCATGATGCCCCAATAATACAGAATATTGACTAACACCATAACAAAAATCAAAACAGGAATAAGTGTTAATGCAAATACAAAATCAGCCCCGTTTCCGAAGACTTCAACTAATTTTTCCGGGCGATCCGTTAAAAAACCAAAGACGAAATTTCCGCCTTCGGTTGCAAAATTTAAAATTTTTTGAATACCTGTTCCTAACGCTTTAAAAACAGATTGTCCGATTTGTGTTTTTAAGACAAAAAACGCAATTGAAAATTGTAAAATCAATCCGACTATAATTGTGCGATAGTTGATATTTTTTCTGTTGTTGGATAGTAAAAAACACAATCCTAAAATACAAATAATCCCTAAAATACCCATTTTTTTACCTTACATAATACATACAGGTATATTGTATTTTTTTTATTAAGATGTCAATTGAAAATAACAGGTTGTTTTTTCAATTTTTGTTGGACTTTTAATAAAATGTTGTTCATAATACCTTTTGTAATGAATATTAAGGAATGAGATGTTAGATATATTAGCTATTGGTGATGCAATCGTAGATAAAGTTATTTCATTCGATGAAACAGATACCGTTATGTGCAAAATATTACCGGTTAAAGGATTATTTTTTGTTGCTACAGATGAAGAACACGCTTATTTGCGAAATAAACCGATGATTTCATATTATGCAGGTGGTTCTGCCGCCAATACGGTTAGAAATATGGCTTTATTAGGGCAAAAAACAGGTTTTGTCGGTATGACAGGTCAAGATGAAGACGGTTTGTTTTTTGAAAAAAGTTTAATAGATTATGGTGTTCGGTCCTATTTATTAAAAACAGAAAAAAATAAAACAGGATGCAGTGTTGTTATGGTACATGCCGATAAAGACAGAACACAATGTGCTAAAGGGTGTGCTTCTGATTTGTTGACAGTGCATGATGTGCAAGACGGATATTTGCAAAATACGTATTCTGTTTTAACGGAAGGATATATGCTTAACAGACGACCTGATTTAATCGAAAATATTATTTATCGCTCTAAAAGATATGGGGTTAAAAATTATTTAACGTTATCAGATGTTCATTGCGTTGAAAATAAACGAGATTTGATTTTAAAATTGTTGCCTGATATTGATATTTTGTTCGGAAATGAATATGAAATGAAAGCATTGTCTATTGATAATAAAATATTGGATACCACATTATGTGTTCAAACCTGTGGTAAAAAAGGTGCCTTTGTTTTTTCAAAAAGTAAACAGACTTTTTATCCGTTGCCGGCATTAGATACGATTGTAAATGCCAATGGGGCAGGGGATGGATTTGCTGCCGGATTTTTAACGGCATTTCATCAACATAAATCAATTGCAGAATGTGTTCAATTAGGGCATACAATTGCTTGCGGTGTATTAAAAACCGATTTAAGTTATTTACCGGAGTATTTAAAATGATTGAAAAAATAACTTTTGATGGTGTTGTTCAAGGAAAAAAAATATTGATTTTAGGAGCTGTTCACGGCAACGAAACAGCTGGTCCGAATGCTCTTTTTAAAGTGATTGATGATATTCAATCTTATCGTATCAATTTAAAACGAGGATGTGTGACTTTTGTGCCGATTTGTAATTTAATTGCTTATCAAAAAGATGTTCGTCAAGTTGATGAAAATTTAAATCGTGTCATAAAACATCATGATAATCCGATAACATATGAACAAAAGATAGCCAATGAAATATCATCTTTAATTGAACAAAATGATATATTGTTAGATTTGCATTCTACACATTGTCAAGGAGATGTTCCCTTCGTTTTTTGTGATTATCCGACATCAGATAATTTGAAACTGATTGAAGCAATAGATGTTGACTATGTTTTATTGGGTTGGCCTCAAATTTATAGTGGTCATGCGGATATTACAGATTATTCAACAGAACGATATGCTCATGATTGTCACAAATCAGGGGTAACGCTGGAATGTGGATACCATAAAGAACCTAAAGCAACAGATGTTGCTTATAATGCCGTGTTAAATGTATTGAAACAATATGGTATGATTGATGGGATAAGTCATATATCGCATTGTAAAACAAATATTTATTTAACTGAATTTATTATTAAAAGAAAAAACGGACGTTTATGTCAGAATTATAAACATTTAGACCGTATCTTAAAAGGTCAAAAAATTGCCCAATATGATGATGGAGAGGTGTTAACTGCTTCACAGGATGGATATATTTTATTACCGAATGGTTCAGCTGAAATCGGAACGGAATGGTATTATTTAGGAACGCAAAATAAATAATCAGTAGAGGTGTGTTATCTGTTATCATGTTCTGTTTGGGGAACAAAAACAAATTTATGCGGGATGGATTGTGTGGTAATCCATGTCGGTTTTTCACGCAGATAAAATCCTTTTTTACAATCAAATCGTTCCAGTGCCGGTAATAATTTGACATCCGGAATATTTGTTAATAACGGGGCATAGATATATCTTAAGTGATTATTATTGCAAATAGATGTGCAAGTCGGTACAGTTTGAAGTTCAGGGAAAGAAAGTTCTTCAATTAAATCACAATTGACAATACAATGAAATCCTAAATGTTGAAGATGAGGAAAACCAATCCGTTGAAGATGAGGACATCTGATTAAATTGGCATTTTCAATTTGACGGATACCCATACCCGATACTTCTTGCAGATAAAGTATATCCATAAGTACACCGGATTCAATATATTCAATATGATCAGGAAAATGAATATCAACTAATTGTTGATCGTGAAATTTTAAAAACAGTTTATCATCTGCATAAATATAATGATTGGTTTGTGTGGTAACAACACAAAGATTTGATATCGTATGAATATGTTTTTTTAAAAAATCATACAATTTGGGTGGTAATATACCTCGAGAAATCAATTCTTTTTTATCAACGTTAATTCCAAATCCGGAAATAAAATAAATACCCTGTTTTTTTAATAAAGGGGCTTCAATTTCGGCAGATGTTTTTTCTAAACAATTTTCTTCCAGATGTTCACAACGAGGTAAGTGAACATATCTGAGTTGCGGACAACCCGATAAACTTTTTGAACCGATTTTTAATAATGAGTAACCATGTAATTCTTCTATATGCGGATGTCGTGTTAAAAAAGAATCAACAGTATCAGTTCTTCTTAAAAAAAGTGTTTTCAAAACACCGTTTTGAAAAGATAAGATTTCTTTATTATCAATAGAAAAAACATGTCGATTGCAACGTTTTTGGATTTGCCAAACATTCCCTATTGCTTCATTTTGAAGAACTTGGTATAAAACAGAAGAACTATTGGCCGGATTTAGTATTTTTTTATTTTTTAAATCAATAATAAATTCATCGACAATTATTTGACAATCTGTATCAATCGGATGAATAATTCCATCCTTAAAATAAAACCCATTACCGAAGAAACAGTTGTTTACTTCATGTTCGTATTTATATAAGTCGTTGTTAATGTATAAAAATCCATCCGGAATATGAATATTGCTGACAGCAAAATCTACTTCAAAATAATTTTTTAAGGCTCGAGACAAACCGGGGATAATATTGTCCGGATTAGAATTAAATGTATTATCACATGCCGGTACAATATGGTTGTATCGATTGGTAATTTTGATAAAACCACCGGTTTTTAAAATCTGAATGGAAATAACAGATGTACCATATGTATCTTCCCGTTTTTCTTTGTTGTTAAAATCAGAACGATTAAGTGTATTAGCCCCTTCTTTAATCGCATGAATAATATAATATTTTTTAAAACGATTTGAATCGGTAAAGGTACATAATTCTTCTCCATCGGCAAAATAGGGAGCAATTGAATTTTGTTTTTCTAACGTATCAGCATAAAAAGCACGATATCCGGCTCGTTGCAACAATTCAAACGGATTGAGTGTGTCAGCATGAAGGCTTTTTTCTTTTGTTTTCAGATTGGTTAGAAAACGAAGTAAGGGAAGGGGATTACGACCCGCATGTTTCAGGATATGGGGTAAATTAGGAATATCAAAAATGCCACTGTCATAGTCACGAATGGCACGGGAAAATGCTTCACCGTTTTGTCTTTTAATGATTTCGTACATTGATTTTGCCATTGATACCTCTGCCACGACTGTATCATAAAATACATAAATTGTAAAGTAAAACTCATTTCTTTCAAGGTGTAAAAAAACAGCCGTGAAATTTTCATGGCTGTTTCAATAAATTGAATCACGTATTACATAATCGTTTTGATTTGCTTTAAACCATTTTGATGGTTATCCAAATGTGTTTGAGACATTTTCGTTTTTGTGTTGTCTTGATATTCATAACCGGCAACGGCAATGCTGTTTTTGAATAAAATTTCCATTTTTAGTTTACCATCTTTCAGATATGTTCGAGCAATTCCGTTTGGTTGACCGTTTTGGTACATTGATTCACTTTCCAGTTTACCATTATCGTAATAAGTTCTGACAATACCGTCCGGTTTACCGCTTTTGTAAACGACCTCACTTTCGATTTTTCCGTTGAGATGAAATGTTTTTGCTAATCCTTCTTGTTGCCCGTCTTTGTAATGCCATTCACCGTGCATGTTACCGTTTTTGTAATATCCTTTTAGCAATTCTTTTCCGTCTTTAATATATCCTTCTGTGCGTAATTTACCGTTTTTGTAATATGTTTTTGTCAGTCCTTCTCGCTTTCCGTTGTTATAGTATCCGATTTTTTTGACATTTCCGTTCGGATAATAAAATTTAACAATACCGGTAATTGGTTGATTACTTGCATCACATAATGATTCATTGGCACACGGCTTGACGTCATCCCCTGAGTAAGTATTTGATAAAACAGATGTATTCCAAAAAATAATAGAACTGAATAATGTGATAAAAAATAATTGCTTCATGTTTTTCTCCCTTTTGGGGGCATTGTAAATTTTATTTAATTGTATGTCAAGACTTAATTTAAGCAACTTAATTTAAGCATATAATTTTATTATTATGTGAAATGAAGAAAATGACATGTCTTTTGTTGTTTCAGATATAAAAAAAACAGGACATTTCGTCCTGTTTTTTTGTATAAGATATATTCTTATTTGTATGTCGTAACAACTGCACGGCGATTTTGTTGACGACCTTCTGCCGTTGCATTTGTATCAACCGGATCAGCTTCACCGAAACCTCTTGTTGAAATACGGTCATACGAAACACCGTTAGCGGCTAAATAAGCAGCAACTGCATCAGCACGGCGTTGAGATAACTTCAAGTTGTATGCTTCCGGACCAGTGCTGTCTGTATAACCGGAAATTTGTACTTTTTCTGTCGGTTCGGCATGTAATCTGTCAACAATCGGAGCTAATGCTTGATCAGCTGCCGGTGTTAATGTGGCAGAATCAAAAGCAAATAAAGCTGAAGATGACGGTAAAACAACCTGTGATGTAACTTCGCAAGAACCGTCAGCACATTCATCACACCAGTTAGCACAACCGGATAACAAAAGTGTTGAAGATAAAACGACTGTAAGAATTTGTTTTTTCATAGTGAAACTCCTTCAATAAAATGAAATACAGCAGTAGTATGGCGATATTTTTTCAAAAAATCAAGAGAAAAATATCCGAAAGTTTGTCTTTTTCATAAAAACGGTTTAAATGAAAAAATTTGCATAAGTTATGATTTTATTCCACGTGTACATGTATATATTGAATATCAAAAAAGCTACCGATTACGGTAGCTTTAAAGATTTTGTTTATTTTATTACGCTATACCTTTTCCGTTATCCGCAACTGTCTTTTCAACGGGAGGGGTATCTTTAATTGGTGTACCAATCGGTTTTTTGGAAGTTGCATCAGCAAGACGTGTGTCATCCATTTGTTTTTCCGTTTCGATTTCTTTGTCTGTATCTGTTTGCTTTTCTTCCATTTCATTGTTTTTGGCAAGAGCTTTCTTTTTTCCGCCTGATTTCTTTTTCCTTTTCGCCGTTTTTTTGCCGGATTTTTCTGTTTCTTTTGTTTCTTCTTCTGTTGATGTATTTGTGGCTATGGCCTTTTCTGATTGTGTTTCATCCGGTGTTTGACCAGCCAATTCAGCTTCACGAAGACGAGAAGTTAATTTAGCTTCTTCAGCATGTACGGCAGAAACCGCTGTTGCAGCAGCTGAAGCTATCGCTTGTTCGGCATATTGACGTTTTCTTTCTTTTTCCGCTTGGGCGATACTGCTTTCAGACGTTGTTTGGGTATTTGTTGTTTGTGTTTCTTCTGGTTGATTCGTAATGTATTGGTTGCAATCAGTACTACGAATAGCATTTAATACTGGATCATTACTTTGGGGTGTTGTCGCTAAGCGGTGTGCTGGATTGGAAATCCCTTCGGCATCGAACGCTCCCCAAGGAAAATGTTCCCCAGGATCAACTTTGCGAGCATAGGCAATATCAGAATGTCCGACAACAGGCATTTTAATCAAATTGCCGTTATTATCTCTAACCAGACCGTGGCGTTCTTGAATATCTTTAGTTAAAGCCATGGTTGTAGCAATTTGCTCCGGTGTTGGTTTTTGTCCGTCAGGACATTCAATTTCAATGCCGATAGAATCAGCATTACAACCGTTGTTTAAACCTAATGGCGGAAAATTTGAATCGCCGGCGTGCCATGCTCTGACACCTTCCGGTAAGTATTGCATAATTTTTCCGTCCGGTTTAATAACATAGTGTGCACTGACACCGGAACGGGGATTCTGAAAAGTGTTTTTTGTTGCTCCATAATGTGGACTGCCTGTTGTATGTATAACAATCATTCTGGGACGATGTCCGCAGCGACTGGAATAATTAGGGGATGTATCAGCAGTTGAAACTTTTAATTTTTTAGAATCCGGTTCAAATTTGTTTGGACCAATGGCTTCCGGAATATAAATATAAGGTCTGCGATAATCACCGGAACCAAAAGAACCCGGTTGCCCGTTTACATATGATCGTCCTTGAATACGTGCAATGTTTTGGGGTGAATAAAAATCCGGTATCTGTTGTGTTCTTGGTTGATATAATTGATGTGGACTTAATTGTGGAATATGACCATTAAATAATGTTGCCGGCTGTTGACTGCCGATACCGGCCGTACCTGAGGCAACATTTTCAAAACTAAGAGCAAATTGTTCAATTTCTGCTTCGGAAACTTCTATTCCCCAAGCTGCCATACATGTTCGGTATAATAAAGCTAATTCATCCTTAGTTAATTCACAGTCCGTTCCGTTTAAATCAGCATAGCGTCTAATCATTTCGTTCGCTAAAATATGAGCAACTTGTCTTGGATCGGCATTCGGATAGGCATTTTTAACTGATTCAACCATTATCCCCATTTCAATAGCACGACCCAGAACGGCTGATGCTTCTTTGTTAGGTGTGTTTGTAATAGCTTCGTGAACAGCCATCATGTCGCCATTATTTGCTAGATCTTGAATGGATTTCCATGTTCCTTGAAATGTAGTATATAAGATGGCTGCTTGGTAGCAAGGTAGTAAATTGTCAAAATCTTTAAATTGTCTTCGGCACATTTCATTGACTTTGTATGCCAATTCTTGTTTTGCAAAATCAATGGCTTGTTCTTCCGTTATCTTGCCGGCAGGAAATGGAATAACACTATGTCCTTTCGCTAAACCATAACCAATAGTTGGCGTTCCTATTACGGGCGAACCAGAACTTAACGGTTTGCCCGTTGCATCATCATATGCTTCCTCATAGCATGTTCTGGTATGTCCTGCTTCACATCGTTGAGGTATGTAAAAAGCAAAATCAACAAGATTACCTGTCATACGTTCCTCCAATTGAAATTATATCCTTTCTACCAGTTTAACATATTTACAAAAATTTTCAATCATTTTTTGTAAAATTTTTTATATTGTTTTAATTTTGAAAAAATATTTAATTGTTTCAATGGATTACTTTAAGAGGTTAATAAAAGGTTAACAGATTGATTTTTTTGAAAAAATATCAATTCATGCTTGCACTTGAGTAAAAAGTATGTTAAAACACAAAAAGTATATTGTCCAAGGAGGTTAAATGAAAAGCCGTTTTTTCCGAACATTATGTTTATTGTGTACGGTGTTTTATTCACCGGTTTTGTTATCTCAAACAGTTGATGCCCAAGTTGAGTTAAACAAAACTAATCCCAGCCATACCAATACCGGAACGATTTCAACAAAGGATGGCTATGGTGTTTGGATTAACGGTATTGAAAGTTTTTCAGGGGAGTTAATCAATACCGGATTGATTCAGGTAACAGGTGAAGGGTATGGTATTTATGAAACCCCGTATCAAACAAGACCGGTCAAAGTGCATGTTACAAATACAGGAACAATTCAACGTGTACAATTGGAAGAAACAGACGGAACATTGATAGAAAACGGTGAAAAATATCAATCAAGTAATGCGTCCATGCAAGGTTCTGTTTTGTTGGGTGTGAATGCTCGTGTTTTTAATGATTCCGGTTCTTTTTCGAATTTGGCTTCGGATGTTAATCGGGAAAAAGGTAATTTAATATCATTGGGGCGAAACGGTCAGTTTTACAATGGAAATGTTTTTATGAGCCGTTTAGATGTCGGATTGGCTAATTCCGGTTCCTCAGAAGTTTCAACCATGTTATCATTATACCGACCAGTTTATACAAGTGCTACTTTGACAACGGATAATGTTCAATTTGCCCAAGGGGGCTATTTTGATAATAGAAGCACGGTTGATAATAAATCTTTTATTTTCGGCGATAGCGGTACGTTACGAAATACAGCCATTTCTTATGAAGAAACAAATTTATCTGATGAATTAGATACCGTAATGGGGACAGGTTCTGGGCAAGGAACTTCGACTGTTTCCGCACCGACAACATTTACAACAAAAAATCTGTCATTTGCTAATAATGGTACAATTTTAAATGAGATGGGAAGCATATTAAATGTTGATAATTTGGCAATGGGTTCTCGGTCAACTTTAACAAACGGGGCAGACTATTCTGTTTCGGGAATGTCATCAGCAGATTCGTACTATAAAATGTTAGAAATAACACGTAAGGATGATGCCGGAAATCAAACTGTCGAACAATATATGTATAATACAATTCCCCAAACAGCGACAATGAATATTAAAAATGCTTCGCTTGGGGAAAACAGTACTGTTAACTTAAATAATAACAGTGAATATGTCGGTGAAAATTTGGTCTTAAAAAGTGGCGGTACATTGAATTTAAACGGTAGCCAATTGAATCTGTCCAATGCCGGTCAAAATGCAACGCTTCAAATGGGACAAAACAGTCAAATTATACTTAACACCTATGAACACGGTGATATTATGCAACCTAAATTTGCATTAGATACAACGGTAACGGGAAGCAGTTCCGGTGTTGGTGAATTGATTGTTGTAGAAGAAATCGTTAAACCGGCAACGATTTATGCCCCCACATTAAAGACAGATGTTTTGTCGATGGATACCGGTGGTGTTATTGAAGTCAATGCGGGAACGGTTGATACGAAACAAATTGCTGTTAACGGTAATGGTCGATTAACAAATAAGGCTAATGTAACGGCAACAGATTATATTTCATTGGGGGATTCAAGTCGATTAACAAATACGTTAGATGGTGTATTAACAACAAAAATCCTGCAATTTGGTCATCAAGGTACATTGATAAATGATAATCATACATTAAATGCCGAAACAATTGCTATGGGAAATACGGCAACGGTTAATACAGCCGGTAATATTAAAGGGTTTGTTGTTGTCGGTGATAATTCGGTTGCTACTTTTTCAGGAGGTGGATCAGCTTCCTCGGATATTGCCGATAAATCGTTGTTTACGACGGCAGGGGCTTTTACAGGCGGGTTTACTAAAAGAAATGAAACAGATCGAGTTCAGTTGATTTCCGATGTCGGGTTAAAAGATGAAAACGGCTATTATCATGGATGGTTAGCCGGTGGCATGAATGTTGACAGTATTTTGGTTAAACAAGGGGAATTATGGGCTCAAGATGATGTTAAAGGTCAAATTGATATTGCTACGGATGCTTCGTTGCGTCTTGTCGGTACAGATGTGATAATACATGATCCGATTAGAAAAGTTGAAAATGCTCAAAATACAAAATTGTTGGTTGATTTAGATGGTGATGACCATTTTTACAAAACGACAAACAGTATTTTGGTTGATGATATTGTTTTATTGGGTGGTGGTTTACAAATACAAAATCCGGTTGAAGCCGAAAAGATTACATTCGGGTCCAATACAACGGTACGTTTAAAGGGAAATTATTTTGTCGGTGATATGGTTGAATTGGGTGGAGATGCCGCCAATACAACATTGGATATTGATGCCGGACAAGGAAAAAGCATTGATTCAACCGGTACTATCCATTTAGACAGAATTGTTGTTGAGTCAGGGACTTTTAACGTAAAACATGCCGTTGATGCGACTTATTCGGCCGATAATGCCGTTATGCCCAGTGCCAATGAACAAGGCTTGGAATTAGGAACGGATACAACAGTCAATATCTTTTCGGAAGATGTGAAAGTTAATCGGATTGTTCGAAATCAATTGGCTATGAAGCAAGGGGAAAATGTTGTCAATACAACTGTAAATTTATCCGGTGGTAATTTGAGTGTTGAACGAAATGCTGATTTTGATAAATTAAATATTCAATCCGGTGTTTTTGAATTTATGAATAAAGATACGGACAATGTGGTTAACATTGGAAAGAGTATTCATGTCGCTCGGGGTGGTCATTTATCCGGTGATGGTGTTATCAATTTAAAACAAGGGGCTTTGGATATTGATACGGGTGGTCGTTTATCTGTTTCAACGCACTTAACGAATGAAAAAGCTATCGGTACGATGAAAGTTGTTCAATCTGAACAGACTTTTTCGGATGCAAATGATATTGTTGATGGCGGTCATGCAACTATTAACATGCAGCAAGGCAGTATTTTGGATTTGCGTGCAGATGGAACCGAAGCAGACAAAGTTGAAGTTTCCGGTACGGTTAATTTGGCAGACGGTACTCGTATTATTGTTCGAGAACTCCAAACAAATACGGAATATGAATTGATGAGTGCAACCCAATTGAATGGCAATATGGAAGCATTGAGCACTTCCTTCTTGTGGACGGATAAAGAAATTAAAAATCAAAATAATACCTTGACATTGAAGGTGGGGGGTATTCAAACGCTGAATGAAGGTATTGCTAGTACAAAATATTCTAAAAATGTTGGAAATATTGCCCAAGCATTAACGCAAATAAATAACAGCGTTGCTTCTAATACCATTGATCCGTTTTTGGATAATGTCTTTTATGCTCAAACAGCCGATAACGCCGTTCGCATGATGGATGAATATTCTCCTGAAGGATATTTAAATGCTCAGCAGGCTGTTTTAAGGACGACACGAGCATTTAAGCAAAGTGCTATCAGTGAACTTGATGCAATGCGTACATATCGTGATGTTGAAAATTTATATCAGAAACGTGTACCTGCTGTTTATAATCCGAATTATTACGGTCGTCCGGGGTATGAATCGTATTATGCCAATTGGAGTAATGCCAATTATAGACGGCGTCATACTCGAACGGATAAAGGGGGATTATGGGCAAAACCGTTTGTTGTTTCAATGACACAAGATGACACTGAAAATATGGCCGGTTATGATATGACAAATTATGGTATTACGGCCGGTATTGATCGGCGTTTAGGGTCTTTGTCGTTAGGTTTGATGGGTATGTATGCTACCGGTTCGACAGAACAAAGCAATAAAGTTATTGATACAGATACAACAACATACGGTGTTGGTGTTTACGGTAATTATCGTCCCAGAAAAACAAGACAGTTTTTTGATTTTTATGCATTATGGACGCAAACCAAAAATGAATCAACGCATAAGATTAACTCACTTGTAGAAAGTGCCAAAGCCGATTTTGATGTTACATCATATTCTGTCGGAGCAGATATGGGATATGATATGCCGTTAACACAAAATATCATTATTACACCTAAAATCGGTGTAGATTATACAAAAATCGAAGCTGATGAGATTATTGAAAAGGGAAAAGGAACGGCTTTACTGCGTGTTAAATCCGATGATATGACATCAATTCAAATGCCGGTTGAAATTAAAGCTGCCTTTAATTACGGAAATGGATTCCATAAATTTAAACCGGAAGTTCATGCACGTTGGACGCATGAATTTGGTGATACGGCTGTGACTGGTCGAGGCTTATTTGTCAATTACAATACGCCATTTGCGGTTAGCGGTATAAACACGGATAAAGATGTCTTTACGTTAGGTGGTTCTTTGTTGTGGCTTTATAACGTGTCAGAATTGGAATTAAGATATGATTACGATTTCAGTTCAACAAGTACCGGTCATACCGTTAATGTCGGTTATAAATATTTATTCTAATCCGATAGAGTTGTACTGTGTTAAAGAATACCCATATATTAAAAAGTATATGGGTATTTTTTGTCTGATGAGAGGAAATATAATACAAAAATGTGTTTCGTATTGCTTTATGAGTAAGGGTGTATTTGTTTTGTAATTCCATGGTCTATAAAACGTAAAAAATATTTGACATTAGCTCAATTCATGCTCATTTCCACAAAGGAAGGAGCAATTATGAATCGATATTGGATATTGTTTGTTTTGGTTTTATGTTTGTTTATTATTTTTCTGTTTGCCCCATGGGAAATGGAAACGAATCATACAATAAAACCGCCAATGCCGGCTTCTTCATTAACTGACTAAATTCTCTTTAATAAAGTATCTCATCGATAAGAGGTCATTTTTGAATGATCTCTTATTTGATTTTCTTCATTTTTGAAGCGATTATAAAAAAATAAAAAAAAAGACTTGATTTTTGTAAAAATATAGTGTACATATATCTTGTTGTTCCAGCGTAGCTCAGTGGTAGAGCAATCGGCTGTTAACCGATCGGTCGTAGGTTCGAGCCCTACCGCTGGAGCCATTTAAATAAGCCCTTCTTGGGCTTTTTTTTTGTACGTTAAATAAGTCTGTCGCTTAACAGATAAAAAAACATAAAATAAAAGATAAGTTTTATAATAAAATACCTCAATTAACAGATACATGCGTTTTTTTTCAATAGTTACATTCTGATAACAGAGATTTAATGGCTTGCTATGGTTAATTTGGGGTATTTGTATTATCTTATTATCTTTTTAACATAGGTGTCTTAAAGCATATCGTCTTCCGGTGTAAAAACAATATAATATTTTTCTTAATCACAATCAGGCTCTGTTTTGATAGAAAAAGGTTCTTTTTTTGAGTATATTTTCGTATATGACCCATGGTTACTGATTATTAGACCGAAAATAGATATGTTCAGAAAAAAGATGTCTGAGTAGCTATATCAACTACAAACACTCTTTTTTTTGTATATTTTGATTACAAAATCGGACATAAGAATATACTTAACACCAAGTGCCGATTGTAACCAAACGGATAACCTTATTTTTAGGGCTATTTTTTATCTTTGATAACTTGATGGTATTTTCCATCAGATTGTTTAACAAAGTTTTCTTCCCCATATTTATCCCATTTTAAGTCAAGGGCTTCTTCATCAAAACGCAGAATCGTTGCATAGTCGATGAATTTCCCTTCAACATCACGATAAACACGATAAGAAGAAATTTGTATGACTTTATCATCCCAATAACGGTGTTTGACCAAAATTTCTTTTTTCTGAAATTCCTTTTGGGTTTTTGCCAGTTCTTCGGAATATTCTAAAATATCGAACCCGTCAATATTTTTGATAAGGCTTTTTAAACGCATAACATCCGGATTGATTTTTGCCGTATCTTCAATTTTTTTCATTAAATCACCGTCAATCAGATAAAAATAATCTTTGTAAGGGACTGAACCGGCTAAAATAGCCTCCCTTGTGTCATTGACGAGTTTTTGTGTTTTAGATGACGGGCGATTTAAAAAACCGTAATTAACGTTTTTATTGTGTTTGATAGCCCAACGCCACATATCTTTGTAGTTTTCATTGTGGGCAAAAATAAAGATATTTTTGTAATCACGATCCAATCGTTTCCATTCTTCTGAAACAAAATTTTTCGGTTTGAATGTTGTTGCTGCAAAGTCGTGTTTTTTGACATAATTCGGATATAAATCCCAAATTTGAATGGCTAATAAAACCGGTAATAAGACAAAAACGGCTTTGGGGAATGACTTAGCAACCCGAGCAATGATAAAGAAGGCCAGTAAATACCAAATCGGCCAAAAGAATCGACCGGAATATCTAAAAACACTGCCAATCCAATTGACAAATTCACCTGGATTGTAATCCAATACAACCGTTGTTCCGAATTTAATTTGTGACGACAAAGCAAACAGTGTAAAGCCAAGTAATAATAAAGAAATTAAAGCGTTTTTTTTCAAATTTTCATGCTTGAATAAGTGTTTGACGTGCGGAAACATCAAAGCCAACAAAATTAACAATCCGAATCCGAAATAATTATCGGCATCAAAATCTGCCTTAGGGGTTAATTTTTCAAAAACTTGTGATTCACTCCAAATCGGATTAAATAATGCTGTTAAATTCAAACTTAAACCACGCCAACCACCGCTGGTTAAAACCTGTTCTTTTTCAACCATGCCTAATAGTAAAAACCAAAAAGCAAAAACTAATCCTAATGAAATAATACCGATAATTGCTTTTTTATAAGATACTTGTTTTTCAACAAAAACCTGTTGAATAATTAAAATACCGAAAAAACCGCCAATCATAGGTAAGAAATAAGGGCAGGTTAATGTTGCTAATGTAATTAAAATGCCCATAGCTATCCATGTTGAACGAGTTAATTTGTTGTTCATCCACAATAAAATAGCCCACAATAAAATAAAATGGCACATTAAGTTGATATGAACAAAAACACGCATCAGCATAATCGGTGCTGAGATGAAAAATAAAGAGGCGATAAAAATAAGAAATTGATTTTTAAATGCTTTTCTGAAAATAAGAACCGAAAAAACCGATTGTAATACATAACAAATAAGCATCCACACCCCAACAAATTGGACATCTGCCGGCAATCCGAAAAATTTATGGAATACTTTGAATATTAAAGATAACAAGGGGCTTCCGTCAGTCCCGTGAACGGAAATACCGTAAGGATAGGCCAAATTTAAATGTGTCAGTAATGGCCAACGCCATTCATCTAATCGATAGAAAACGCTTCCCAGATACGAAACGGTAAAATCCCCACCCATAACAACAAAATCAGTGTCAAATACATTTAGAACCCGTAAACCGAAGATATATAAAAATGCAGCAACCGTTACGGTAATAGAGGCAATCATATCTAAATTACCGGCAATGTATTGCCAAAATACATTTTTTTTGAAAGGGGCAGAAAACCATTTAATTATTTCTTGCGTGTCAAGCGTTACTTTCATTGTCATCTCCTTCGATTAACGATTATGTGTAACTCTATACATGATTTTGTATGAAAAGTAAATGATATTTTTCGATTACTTATGATAAATAAAAAAAGACGGGATATCCCGTCTTTTTTGAACCGATTTGTTTAGGCTTTTGGCCATTCGGTAGCTTTTTGAGCATTGAATTGAATCCATTTTTCATCGGCTTCATCGGCAGATGAAATGGCACCTTGCGGACATTCTGAAATGCAAACACCGCAATCGATACAATCATCCGGATTAACGACAACTTGTGTTTCGCCTTCATGAAATGCCCCGACCGGGCAAACTTCTACACAACTTTTACATAAAATACATTTATCTCCATTAACAACTGATGGCATAGTTAACTCCTTTTAAAAATTAAATACATCCCTATCATAGGCAAAAAAAATAAATATGCAAGTTTTTTTTATCTTCTTGACGTTTTTTGACAAAGGTATTATGCTCATCAAAAGTAAAAGGAGAAAAAAATGAGTATTTGTTATAAAGTTGGAGATAAAGACACTCGTCCATGGGGTACATGGGAAGTTTTAGCCGTTGGAGATAGTTATATTGTTAAACGATTGAATATTAATCCGAAACAAAGTGTTTCTTTACAATTGCATCATTTTCGGAATGAACATTGGATTATTGTTAAAGGAACGGCAACGGTTACTTTAAATGATGATATTAAAACGGTTTTGCAAAATGAATCTGTTTATATTCCGGTTGAAACAAAGCATCGAATTGCCAATGATACAGATGAAAATCTTGTTTTTATTGAAGTGCAAACAGGGGATACACTCGATGAAAACGATATTGAACGCTTTGATGATCGGTATGGTCGTATTCAAATCTAATAAGGTTTTTTGTCTTGTTGTGAATACCATGTATCCATAACTGAGCGTGCCTCATTCAGAATTAAGTGATTGAGTTCAATCGGATCTTCTTGATAAAATACACGGTCACGAAAACCGATTGCATCGGCATCATCTCGTGTTGCGGCGTAATATACCTGTGTTATATTGGCCCATTTAATTGCATTTAAACACATGGGGCATGGTTCACAAGATGTATAAAGAGTACAACCGGATAAATCAAAAGATTTTAACGTTTGACAAGCTAAACGAATACATTGTACTTCGGCATGAGCTGTCGGATCATTGAGTAAAACAACTTGATTGTGGGCTTTGGCGATGATTTTTCCGTCTTTGACAATGACGGCTCCAAAAGGTGAACTACCGGCTTGAACGGATAGTAAACTTTCTTCAACGGCGATTTTCAGAAAATCAATATGTGACATGTATAACCTCCCTTAATAACGGAATAAGTATAGAAAAAATTATATCGTAAAACAATAAAAAACTTGCAAATAATAATATTATATGGTTATATAGCCTCGTTATCGTTTTTGGAGGAAACTATGAATTTAAAGTATTTAACGGTTGGTACGGCTTTGCTCACATTGTTTACGATGTCAGCACAAGCGGAACAATCAATAAATCCAACTGAAACGCTGAATGAAGCCGAATCGGTTCAAGTGGAAAAAACAAGTGAGTTACGGGCAAATTTGCGGCGGTTGGGATTAGAAGTATCTTCAACATCTGTTTCAAATGCCAAAGAATATCAAAATTCGCCGGTGTCACAATTAAATTCTGACAGTCAGACTTTAATACGGGGTGTATTGGATTTTGTATTAGAATATGAAACAGATATGAGCCGTTGGGATAATAGCGTCTATATGAACTACGGTAAAACCAAAATTAAAGCCTACAATGAAGCATCAGAAACAACAGAAAATGAAGATAAAATTTTATTGACATCTGATTACACTTATAAAGTGTTTAAGTTTCAAAATATTGATTTAGGTCCGTTTGCCAGTATTGCTTATCAAACAGAATTTACACGCAATGAAGATGCTCCTCGTATGAAGGTTTTTCGAGGTAAGACCGGTATGAAATTATTAAACGGTAAAGTGATAAAAGATTTATATATTGCCGGTGTTGGTGAATATGATATGACATATTCCGAAAATGTTTCAAAATTTGCCGGAGAAGTCGGATGGCGTTTGGAAGATTCGTTGCGTGATGGGGTTAAAATGTCAACAGACGGATATTTTCGTAAATATTTCAGTTACAGCCATTACATTGGTACGGATTTAAAATATGATTTAAGTTTAACGGCTCGTATGGATGTTGATGTAACGAAAACGTTAACTTTCGGACCGTATTTATCGTATCGTTTAGCTAAATCACGTGAAGCTGAAAAGCATGGCAGTAATTTTATGATTGGTTTATCTATTTCGTATAAAAATTTATTAAATTTATGGTAAGGAGAAAATAACATGATGAAAATTTTGATGGAATTTAAAAAATTTGCAATGCGGGGCAATGTTATGGACATGGCTGTTGGTGTTATCATCGGGGCTGCGTTTGGTAAAATTGTCGATTCGCTTGTTAAAGATATTTTTATGCCGTTTTTAGGTATGTTGATGGGTCAAATTGATTTTGCTAATTTGTTCTTTGTCTTAAAAGACGGGTCAAAAACACCATCTCCATATGCTTCATTATCAGCAGCACAGGAAGCCGGAGCTGTTACGTTAAATGTCGGTATGTTTTTGAATACAATTATCAGTTTTTTAATTGTTGCGATGGCTGTTTTTGCTTTGATAAAAGTTATGAATACAATTCAAGAAAAATTGGATTTGAAAAAAGAAGAAGCACCGGCAACTCCGACAACAAAAGATTGTCCGTATTGCTGTTCTAAAATTGCAATCGGGGCTGTTAAATGTCCAAATTGTACATCTGATTTGAAATAACCAATTATCTGATTCACTTAAAAAAAACCTTTTACACAATCAAAATACGTGTAAAAGGTTTTTTTACGGAATAATCAAATTTGTATCAATGTATAAACCAAAGATGAATTGATATTCAAGGGATATCATCTTATTTGTTGTGTATCAACCATAACAAAAGGAGAAAATATGCCTGAATTTGCAAAACTTGATTCAATTTATACCCCCGAAAAATATATGACTTCTGTCGAAATACTCAGAGCGATAAAATTTGCAATTGCTTCTGAATTTGAAGCAATACAAATTTATCAGCAAATAATGGATAGTACAGACAATAAAATTATTCATAATGTATTGGGTGAAATTACGGATGATGAAAAAAAACATGCCGGTGGTTTATATAAATTACTGGAAATTTTATCACCGGAAGATGAAGAACAGTACCAATTAGGTGTTCAGGAAACGATTGAAAATATTGCGAAATAACAATATAAAGCATAAAAAAAACAGGTTGGTGTATCCAATCTGTTTTTTTTATGTTGAAATCCATAAAATAAGATGATAAAATCAACAAAATAAAAATAAAGGGGGAATTATGCCGATTATTTTAGGGGTATCAATTGTTGTTTTATGTATATTGGGGTATGTTATTTTTTTATACAATCGTTTTGTATGGCTTGATAACCAATGTAATGAAGGCTGGAGTGGTATAGATGTTCAATTAAAACGCCGATATGATTTAATTCCGACATTGGTTGCAACCGTTCGGGGGTATGCACATTATGAAGAAGAAACGTTGCAAAAAATAATTATGATGCGTAATCAGGCACGTTCTCATGATATTTACCAAGATAAGGCTGTTTTTGAAAATGAAATGATATCAGGGGTTAAACAATTATTTGCTTTGGTGGAAGCCTATCCGGATTTGAAAGCTGATAAAAATTTTTTACAGTTGCAAGATACGTTAATTGATATTGAAGATGATTTGCAACGGACACGAAGATATTATAATGCAACCGTCCGTAATTTAAATACGGTGGTTGAAACATTTCCATCATGTATTGTTGCCAAAATGTTTCGTTTTCGGCAACGAACATTTTTTGAAATAGATGAAATTGAACGTCAAAATGTAAAGGTGGATTTACAATGAAAAAAATCGGTATTTTAATTGGTATATTATGTTGTTTGTTTTGGCGTGTTTCTGCTTTTTCGGCAGAATACATTCAATTGTTTGATGTGCATATACAAATTAACCGCGATGCAACATTAACGGTTACGGAACGCATTACGGTTAATCCGGAAGGGCAACAAATTAAACGTGGTATTTATCGGGATTTACCAACGTCAAAGGGGGAATACTATGAAGTTTTATCCGTCCAACGAGATGGTCATTCAGAGCAGTATCGTGATTTTTCAAAAGGCAGATATAAACGCATACAAATCGGTAATCCCAACAAAATGTTGCCTCGAGGTGTTTTGACAACTTATTTAATTCAATATCGGGCACATAATACAGGCTTAGGGCGTTATTCCAATTATGATGAGGTTTATTGGAATGTAACCGGTACATGGGGGTATCCTATTCATAAAACCGTTGCTCGTGTTGTATTACCAGCCGGAGCAGAATTTATACAGCAGGCTTCTTATCAAGGGCGGGCCGGTTCAACATTATCTGCTACATATGATGGAAATAATCAATTTTCAACGAATATGTTAAAACCGGGAGAACAATTAACAATCGGGTTAGGCTTTACAAAAGGTATCATTGCAAATCCCACTCAACGTACAGTTGTCCCACAAACAGCAAAAAAAATGATTTTCAGCGGATTTTTATTTTTCTTTGCTTCATTTTTATATTATTTCTTTATTTGGTTTTTATTCGGAAGAGATGTATATCGTCGTGCAGCGATGGTTGAATATGAAGCTCCGGATGATTTAACACCTGCTCAATGTCATGTTTGGAAACATTTAGGGGAGGTTGATTCTCAGCAATTGTGTTTGATTCACTGGATAACATTAGCAAAAGATAAGTTTGTTAATATTCAAAAGGGGTATAAAATTGTTGAACTTCGCAGAACGGAAAAGGAACCTCAAACGGAGGATGAAAAATTTTATGATGATGAAGTTTATTATCCGCTTGAATTGGACGGAACGTATGATGCACGTATCAGAAGTTATGTTGAATCATATTATCAAAAAGAATTGGCATTGTATAAAAAAGAATGTAAAACAAATTCATTTTGGGTCGGAATGGGTATTGTTTTCATGATTGGTGTATTGTGGCTTTTGCCATTACCGATGCCATTAAAAGCAATATGTTCCGTAGTAACGGCGATTGTTGGTGCTATGGTTTGTTTCAGTAAATCAAAAAAACATTTTTTAGGCATGTTTGTTCCTCTCTTTTTTATTTGTTTGTGGAGTTCGGCTGCAATATTGGTAGAGTTTTCTCCTTTTGAGTTATATTTTGCCGGAGGTATTATTATTTCTGTTATTGTTGTGTTGTTTCTTTTTAAAAAATTATTGCATCAACCATCACGCATTGGAGCTCAAAAATTAGCCAAAACACAGGGGTTAGAAATGTTTTTGAAGGCTGTTGATATTAAAACACCTTCTGACTTTACAGCTCAAAATGCTGAAGATTTATATCCGTATGCCGTTGCGTTGGATTTGGGAAAGGAATGGAATCGCCGTTTTAGACATTTACTTTCTGCAAGTGTTTTAAAACAAGAATTTTATCAAACGAGTTTTAGGAATCAAATGTTGAGAAGTCTTTCTCGTTCAGCAACCAAACCGTCAAGTCGGCGTGGTGGTTCTTCCGGTGGAGGTTGCTCCGGCGGTGGTGGCGGTGGCGGCGGTGGCGGCGGCTGGTAACGACCGGCGTGTTGTTGACACCTATCAGAGATGAGGTTTTGTTTATTAAATTGATATTGACAAAATATAAAAAACGGGTTAATATGCCGATAACCGATTGTGTTGGGGTCATAGCGCAGATGGGAGAGCGTCGCGTTCGCAATGCGAAGGTCAGGGGTTCGATCCCCCTTGACTCCACCAAAAAATGTTCAGGCTTGGGTGTCTGAACATTTTTTTATAATAAGGATGTGACGAGGTGAAAAAATGAAAAAACGGACAATATTTGACAAATAAAGTTTGACACGAATAGAACAATATGGTAGCATTGAATCAGTAGTGTTTAATTTTAATTAGGAGCGTAGATAATGAGTGATACAACGACTACAACAGGAAATCCCTCGACAATCCAGTCGGAACAAGCAGGCACCGAAACCTTTATGAATTTGATGCACAGTGTTGGGCAAGACCCAGTGGCAAAAAAAAATGTTTATTCATTACTGGTAACCGCAAGAGAGGCTGCAAAAACAAACGATGTGAGCTCTATGTTTGGCTTGGCGAATCAGTCTGACTCTGAAACATTACAAAAACGCTTTAAGAGAGTTTTTGACTGGGCAATTGAGGACAAACGTGCAGATGTGCTTGCCGCCTTGCTTAAAGGTTATACAATAAATGGTGTGGAATATAAGGTAGATTTGAACGGGCTAGACCAAGAAAAATTACGTACAGCTTTTCCGTTGGTAGCCGGTGCCGGAGAGATAGAAACTGTTCAAGCAATGCTTGACTGTAATGCAGTGAATTCGAAAGCAATAAAACGAGGTTTTTTGTTGGCAGCCAATGAAGGACGGACAGAAGTTGTTGAGGCTCTTATTAAGTCTAAACGTGTCAGTTTAAGTTGTCAATCTGATGAAGGTCTTACGGCTTTAATGGTAGCGGCAAGGAACGGACATGCGGATGTAGTTAGTGCTCTTTTAGATACACCACAAGGTAAAGCCATGGTTAATCTTCAAGATGATAAGGGTATGACGTCATTAATGCATGCGGTTGAATCCGGTCATAGCGACATTGTAACATCTCTTCTTAAAGCCGGTGCTGATTTAACCATTACAAATAATGATGGGAAAACAGCTGAAAATTTGGCTGAGAATAACGAGCCCGTAAAAGAAGCAATTGCAGCATATCAAAAAGAAGTAGAAACTCAAAAGAAAGCAGAAGATGAACGGAAAGAACGAGAGGTTCAAACAAGAATTAACGAAGCGGTTAATACAGCACGTGAAGAAGTAAAACAGGAAGCACAAGCTCAAATAGATGGGTTGAAGGCGGAAAATGAACGTTTAACGGAGGAAAATAATAGTTTACGAGAACAAGTTGCTAACTTAAATCAGCAAGTTAGTGCGTTAAATGATAACGTTAGGGTTTTACAAGCTGGATTAGCCGCATTGGAAGAAAGACTGAAATCTGCATCAAATGTGACATCGTCAGAAACACT
This sequence comes from Alphaproteobacteria bacterium, assembly GCA_017467335.1. Classification (GTDB taxonomy): domain Bacteria; phylum Pseudomonadota; class Alphaproteobacteria; order CAAHEQ01; family UBA3637; genus RGIG4140. The sequence continues at coordinate 22,830 of JAFTSJ010000006.1, read as the reverse complement.
GACATCTGAAGAAACAGGAGATGGAAAAGTCAATTCAGGTGCAGGTAACTCCACGAATCAAAATAATGGTGTTTCTTCTACTAATGGCACACCGCGACAACCGGTTGTTCCTGTTGATAATACAGCTAGTAGTGAAAATAAAGTGGTACCTGCTGCAACTCCTTCAAATCAGAGTTCGGTAGATGGTGGGACAGGCGAACAACCGCAATCCGGAACAGATGCCTCTGCGGTACCTGCACAGCAAGAACCGGCACAACCGGAAGGAGAATATACCAATATACGCCGTCAGTTTGGTTCAAGTATGAAACAGCATAATAATGTTAGAAATCGTGCTCAAAGGAATGTTAAAAAGTGGAGTAGGGGTGAATCACGAAACTTAGAAACCGCTCTTGCAGTGTTGAGTACAATGGAAAGACAAGGGTTGTTACCGAAAGGACCGAATGGCGAAAGTAATGCTGAAATTTATTTGTGGAAATTATATGCGGCTGTTAGATATGGTATAGATGAAGGGGATTTAAAAACCTCTGCTTTACAGCGTGCAGGGGCACAAGACATTAATGGTAAATATTTGTCTACCCCACAATTGGGAACGCCGGAAGATGTTCTTAATGCTTTGTTTAGTGGAGACTATAAAGACGAAGATTTGGAAAATATGGCTCAAGTTTTGATGAATACTGTATATTTGACAAATTCCGGTGGTTATATTAGCAGAAAAAATGTCAATCGAAGAGGAAAAGATACTACTGGTTCTACTCAAACAGTAAAGGATGTTCCAGTATCATCCGATTCATTGACGCTTTCAAAACGTTTAAAGGCTTCATCTGATCAGTCGCACACTGCTACAGTTCATCACAGCGGTTTAAAAGACAAATTGGGATCTTCCTATGTCGATGATGAAGAAAGCAATTTGATGGGAAAAAGAATGGATGTTGGACATCTTGCTTAAGAAAATGGCATTTATTAATTTAGGTCACCGGTATATTGCCGGTGACTTTTTTGTAGAAGTATTTATCGTGTCTTGTATGTGATGAAGACAATATTTGACAAATAAAGTTTGACACGAATAGAACAATATGGTAACATTGAATCAGTAGTGTTTAATTTTAATTAGGAGCGTAGATAATGAGTGATACAACGACTACAACAGGAAATCCCTCGAAAAACCAGTCGAAACAAGCAGGCACCGAAACCTTTATGAATTTGATGGACAGTGTTGGGCAAAGCCGAAAGGCAAAAAAAAATGTTTATTCATTACTGGTAAACGCAAGAGAGGTTGCAAAAACACACGATGTGAGCTCTATGTTTGGCTTGGCGAATCAGTCTGCCTCTAAAACATTACAAGAACGCTTTAAGAGAGTTTTTAGTTGGGCAATTGAGGACAAACGTGCAGATGTGATTGCCGCCTTGCTTAAAGGTTATACAATAAATGGTGTGGAATATAAGGTAGATTTGAACGGGCTAGACTATAAGGTAGATTTGAACGGGCTAGACCAAAAAAAATTACGTACAGCTTTTCTGTTGGTAGCCGGTGCCGGAGAGATAGACGCTGTTCAAGCAATGCTTGACTGTAATGCAGTGAATTCGAAAGCAATAAAACAAGGTTTTTTGTTGGCAGCCAATGAAGGACGGATAGAAGTTGTTAAGGCTCTTATTGAGTCTAAACGTGTCAGTTTAAGTTGTCAATCTGATGAAGGTCTTACGGCTTTAATGGCAGCAGCAAGGAACGGACATGCGGATGTAGTTAGTGCTCTTTTAGATACACCACAAGGTAAAGCCATGGTTAATCTTCAAGATGATAAGGGTATGACGTCGTTAATGTATGCGGTTGAATCCGGTCATGGTGACATTGTAACATCTCTTCTTAAAGCCGGTGCTGATTTAACCATTACAAATAATGATGGGAAAACAGCTGAAAATTTGGCTGAGAATAACGAGTCCGCAAAAGCAGCAATTACAGCATATCAAAAAGAAGTAGAAATTCAAAAGAAAGCAGAAGTTGAACGGAAAGAACAAGAGGTTCTAGCAAGAATTGACGAAGCACGTGCAGACGAACAAAACAAAGCACAAGCTCAAATAGATAGTTTAACGGCGGAAAATAATAGTTTAACGGCGGAAAATAATAGTTTGCGAGGACAAGTTGATAAATTAAATCAGGAAGTTAGTAACTTAAATAATAGCGTTAGGAATTTAGAAGCTGGATTAGCCGCATTGGAAGAAAGACTGAAATCTGCATCAAATGCGACATCGTTAGAACCACTGACATCTGAAGAAACAGATAATGGAAAAGACAATTCAGGTGCAGGTAACCCCACGAAACAAAATCAGGATGCTTCTTCTACTAATGGCACACAGGAACAACCGGTTGTTCCTGTTAATACAGCTAGTGGTGAAAATAAAGTGGTATCTGCTGAAACTTCTTCAAATCAGAGTTTGGTAGATGGTGGGACAGGCAAACAACCGCAATCCGGAACAGATGACCCTGCGGTACCTGCGCAGAAAGAACAGACACAACCGGAAGGAAAATATACCAATAAACGCCGTCAGTTTGAATCAAAGTCGGGTCGTGGTGATCATGAAGCCATTATGGAGCGAGCCAAAAAACACAATTCAAAAGATATTCGTAAAAAAGGAAAACATTCAAACGGTTCGTTCCGATCAAACGACGAATACGAAAGAGCATTGGCTACTATTCAAAAAATGGAAGATGAAGGATTGTTACCAACAGGACCGAATGGCGAAAGTAATGCTGAATTTTATCTTTGGAAATTGCGTTTGGTTTTGAAATATGCTATCGGTGAAGAAGATTTAAAAACCTCTGATTTACAGCGTGCAGGGGCACAAGCCATTGATGGTAAATATTTGTCTACTCCACAATTGGGAACGCCGGCGGCTGTTTTCGATGCGTTGTGCACAGGTAAGTATCAAGACGAACATTTGGAAGATATTGCTCAAGTTTTGATGAATACGGAACGGTTAACAACGGCTTATGGTAATAAATCTCGTCCGTATGTTAAGGGCAGAGGAACAAAAACATCAGTTCAGTGTGTTAAGGACGAAGAAGTTAAGGACGAAGAAGTTAAAGACTCATCGCTGCAAACAACATTAAGAACATCAGAGTCTGTGTCAGCTGTAGTTCATCACGGCGGTTTAAAAGACAAATTAGGATCTTCCTATGTTGATGATGCTACTGAAAATCATGTGCTTGGTCAAGGTATGGGGACAGGTCATATCGTTTAAAAGATGAATAAAATTTATTCTTGTTTTTTGTAATTAAAACGTGTAATATGAAGATATAGTAATATATTTAAGTGAGGTAAATATGGCAGACAATAAATTGCAATCAATAACACAACTTGAAGCCGGAAAACCATTTCCGGAAGGTACGTATAGTGTTACACGGGGAACTTTTCAAATTATTGATCAGAAAAACAGTCCCAAAGATTATGATGCTGTAGCAAAGGGGCGAAATGCCAAAAATCGTTCGACTTATTTAAAACAATTAACACCGGAAGAACAAAATGTTGTTAAACAGGCTAATGTTGAAGGTAAAGGTGTTTTGTGGAACATGGGCGGCGGTAAAAGTTACTTATTTGTTCCTTCTGAAAAAGAAATAGAAGAAGCTCGTAAAAGAGAGCAGGTTGGTACAGCACAGGCTGCCCAACAGCAAGAAGAAGATGGAACATTGCTTAAATGGGGGCTTAGGCTTTTAGCTATTGCCGGTTTTACTTTTTTAGGATATATAATTGGTAAAAAGAATGGGAAGTCGAAGACATCACAACACAGTGTAAAAAATGATACAAAGACTCAAACATCTGCTTCTAATACGGAAAATACAAGTACAAATACAAGTGTAAATTCGCAACAACCATCACTTACGGTTGATACACCTGTTGTGAGTTTGGCACCAACGCCGACTTCTAATGCGTTAGGCGGAAATTCCGGTGGCGGTTTGCTAAATACAATGAAAACGGCGTCTTTGGGTACGGTTGATACTTCTCCAACGCCGTCTATAAATGCTCTGAGAGGACCACAAGGGCATTCTTGGTAAAAGGTTTTAAAAGGATAGGTTGCACAACTTATCCTTTTTTTGCGTTATTATTTGTTTATAATTTTTTAGTATAGAAAAATAAATTAACCATATGATAAATATATTATTTTGCTAAAAAGTAAAAAAAAGGTAAATAAATTTCATTTTTTACTGGATTTTTATTTTGATGAGTGCTATAATGACATCAGTATTCCGTAGTATATGGACGGAAGTTGTTAAAACCTTAGGGAGGAAAACATGTACACACGCAAGGGTTTATATGCAATTTTATTGGGAACGACGATCATGACGGTTGTCAGTTCGGGAGTCGTTGCTCAAACGTATGCTACGACGTACGAAAATAAAACAAACGCCAACGGAAATGCAGCATATCCGGCAAATGGTGGGGTTGCTCGTATTGAGCAAGGGCAGTCGCAAACATATGATAATGTTCAATTTAAAAATAATACGGCTAATGGAGATGCTTCTGGTGTATCGTCAAATGCTTCCGGTGGTGCCATTCATAATGAAGGCACGGTTACAATGAACGGTGCGACTGATTTTACGGGCAACAAGGTTGTTCAAAATAATCGTCCGGCAGGTAAAACAGGTGATTTAACCCAATTTGGCGGTGCTGTTTTAACTGCGGGTGGCAGTCAATTAACATTTAATGGAGATACGACATTTACAAATAATACTGTTACCAGTGGCGTATCTAACAGTGGTGGTAGTTATGCCGCTGCCGCTGGGGCTTTGGCTGTTGGGGGTACATCTATTGTTTCACCCGCAACGGTTGATTTTAATCAAGGTGTTACATTTACTGGAAACGAAGCAACGGCTACAAACGGTAGTGCAATCGGTGGTGGTGTTGTTGTTGCCAATAATTCAACGGTTAATTTTAAAGGTAAGACAGATTTTGTCGGCAATAAAGCCACAGGCACAACGGGTAGTTTCGGTGGTGGTTTGGCTGTTCTTGATGGTACGGTCAATATGGCAGGTAATACAACATTTACCGGTAATAAAGCCCAAGAAGGTGGGGCTATTTACAATTCTGATACGGTTAAGTTGACGGGTTCTTCCAATGAATTGTCATCCAATACGGCAACGGCTAACGGTGGTGCTGTCTTAAATATGGGAGAAATGGAAATAAATAATGCCACTTTATCGGGTAATACAGCAACGGAAGTTGGTGGTGCTATTGCGAATGCCGGTCGAACCAATGAACGTCCGAATGGTGGTGTTGTTACAATCAATAATTCAACTTTATCTAATAATAAAGCTCAAGAAGGTGCCGGTGTTTATAATGTTGGTACAGCTGTTTTAAATAATGTTACTTTATCCGGTAATGAAGCAACCGGTAACGGTGGTGCCTTACATAACCGAGGGTCAATGTTTATAACCGGTGATACTAAAATAGTTGGTAATACAGCTGATTTGGGAAGTATTGCTTATAACGCTGAAAATGCTCAAATGGTATTTAGTGATGTTCATGATGATATCGATTTAGATTACGATCCATTCACGGATGCACAGTTACCGGCTAATGTCAGTCAAATTTTTGACCAATCCGGTGATATTTATAATGCCGGAAATATGCGTTTTACGAACAGTGAAATTCAATTACATAACGGTATAAACTCAAAACAAAGAAATAAAACCGGTAATGTAACATTAAATAATGCAACAATCGATTTAGGTGGTTATGATGTTGCCGGTGAAGGGGTTATTTATGCAGATACGGTTAATGTCAATACGGGTTCTGAAATTCGGACTCATGTTAATCGTGATACAGATAAGTATGGTAAAATTGTTGCGAATGCAGTTACTGTAAATCCGACTGATACGACTTTGAAATTGCATTATAAAATTCAGGATGCGTTAAAACCGGGTGATTCGTATATCTATAAGGTTTTAGATGCAACAACGGTTGGCGGTGATTTTGAACAGGCTTTAACAAATCAAGGGATATATACCGTTGAAAAGTTAGGCAATGGTGAATATAAAGTTTCTTATCCGGCACAACCGGTTGATCCTGATAATCCGCCTGTCAATCCGGACGAACCGGATAGAACGTTGTTATGCCCTGGATGTGATGCGAATGAAACAAACACGGCTGAAGGTTGGGATATTTATGATACACCGCTTCACTTTATGCCGGAAGGATCTGAAGCCGAAGAAGTTCAACAAGAATTATGGGAAAACGCTGTCAGCAACCCGTCAGGTTATCGGGATGCGTTGGATGGATTAGCTCCGGATGTTTCTCCGTTGATTCAAGCACATGCAACGGAAATTACACGTCGTTTGTCTGCCATTGTTTCAGAACGTTTCTACAATTCAATGGAACGCACAGGTTATGTTCATAATGGAAAACGGTTCTATCGTTTCCCACGACATGAATCAAATTTATGGGTACAAGGATTGTACGGTAAATCTAAATATGATGTTCGTAAAGGTTGGGATATGGATACCCATGGTATAGCCGTTGGTTTTGATGGTCATATTTCCGAAGCGTTAAGAATGGGTCTTTCTTATGCTTACACAAAAGCTGATGGTGATTCAGTCGGTCGTGAAACGGAAATTGATTCACATACGGGTATGATTTACGGAGAATACAATCCGAATCGGTTCTATGCTAACTGGTTAGCTATGTACACACGTTCACAATATGATGAAACCAAAAAAGTATTTAATCATCGCGTATCAGCAGATTATGATGTTGATGCTGTTGGTGCTCAAATCATGTTGGGACGGAAAATGGGACCGTATGTATCTGGAAACTGGGCAAGTGGTGTTATTAAACCGGAATTAGGTTTGCGTTACTTGTACACAAAACAACACGGATACACAGATTCGTTAGGTCAAAAAGTCGGTTCTGCTGATGGTCAAACATTAACAGGTATTTTGGGTGCTCAGTACACAATTGGATATACATTATCGCCATCATTGTCTTGGTATCCGGAATTAAGAGCCGCTGTTACATATGACTTTGTTGAACCTGATACAAAGACTCGTGTTAACTTATTAAATGGTAAAGTTTATGAAGTTACAACGGAAAATATGGATAGATTTGGTATTGAAGTTGGGGCAAAAGTTGGTTTAGATATCAATCGTAAGGCCGAAATTGCAATTGAATACGAAGGTTTGTTCAAAGGCGATTATACAAATCATACAGGTTTGGCTAACTTGAAATACAAATTCTAATTATTGTTTCTGATTTGAAAACCACCCTTTTTACGAAGGGTGGTTTTTTTTGTATCAGATGTCATATAACTTATAAGAGTTTGGTATAAAAGAATATCTATATTTTTTGGTTATGAGTATAACTAAATTTATTTGTCAGATAGGTTATCCTAAAAAGATTATTTTATACGATCTTAACAAAATTAAGGTGTTATTTGAATAAGGTATTTTGGCTTTTTTATATAAAATAATAAAAAAAAGGAAATTTTTTAATCTTTTTTTACCCAAAATTTTAATACGTATTTATTCAAATAAATGTATTTTAGGTTAATTTGATTGTTTTTGTATTATTTTAATCTTTATAAAACAATTAGAAAAAATAAATTAAAAATCTAATTTTTTCAAAATATTCGCTATGTTGACAAAATAATATTTCGATATTAAAATGATTTTTGAAATTACGTAGTTTCTTTTTTTTATTTAAAACAAGGAGCATAAAATGGAAAATAAACAGATAATTATTCCTGTTTCGTTATTTGTTGAAGACGGATTAAAAGGACTAGGTATGAATTTGTATATGTTGCGACATGCTCGTCAACTTTCACTTGACTCTTTTTCTGAAATTATCCAAGAAGACAAAAAACTCATTGAAAGAATTGAGTTAGGAAATTATACAAATAAAGATGATATTGATTTTGGATTGATTTTAAAAATTATTAAATATTTTAATGCTAAAATTGAAATATCTGTTTTTTAAGAGATAGAATATACTTTGTCTGGTTGCAAGAATAATTTTTTTGTAATCAGACATTTTATATGGTACCACAAAAAGAATTTGTAATATTAAATTTATTATAGTAAAATAAGCAAGAGGATAATAAAATGATATATTGCGATTTAGATGGGGTATTGACGGATTTTGATGGTGGTTTTTTTGATATTGCCGGAAAATTACCTTCTGAAATTTCACGAAAAGAATTATGGGATGTTGTATCGATAACATCCGGCTATTGGTTGAATTTGAAAAAAATGGCAGATGCTGATATGCTCATATCTTATTTATCACAAGGAACATATCAAATTTTAACGGGTTTACCTATACGAGGATATAAAACGGCTGAAATTGAAAAACGAGCGTGGGTAAAACAACATTTAGGAAACGATATTAAGGTTATTTGTTGTTTGAGTAAGGATAAGTCATTATATTGTCAAAAAGGCGATATTTTAATTGATGACCGTAAAAAAAATATTTGTCAATGGGAACAAGCCGGTGGTATTGGTATTTTACATACAAGTTCTCAAGAAACAATTCAGATTTTAGAAGCATTAAAATTAAACGCTTAATTGAATTTGATAAAATATAATATTTTATATTTGATTGGTAATTAAAAAAGGAGATTGAAAAAATCTCCTTTTTTGTAATGTTTTAAATTATTTCTTGAATAAATTGCAGTGGCAATGACCTTTTTCAGCAATTTCTTTTTCATGTTCTCCACACGGACAAAAACCACGAGAAACATCACACGGACAATGTCCTTGACAAGCATTGATACAACGATTGATGATTTTATCTGCAAACGGTGTCAATTGATATCCTTTTGATTGGGCATATAATTCTAAAGCATGCTTAAAATGATTATTGTTGTTTAAAATTTCATTTTCATTCATTGTTTACTCTCCTTATAAAAAATAATGAATTCCATACAAAATAATACCGGCGTATAATCCGGCAAAAATATCATCAGTCATAACACCAAAGGCGTTTTGAACTTTTTTATCAAAATAAGAAACAAAACCGATTTTGATAATATCGAAAAAACGGAATAACCCAAACCCTAGAAGGTAGTAATACCACGGTAAAACATAAGATGCGACAAATAAAAACGTAATTGCTTGTCCGGCAAATTCATCAATAACAACGTATCCGGGATCTTTATTAAGTTGAGTTGACAAAACAACGTGTGTAGCATACCAACCGGTTATAAAGAAAAAGAAAGTTAATACAAGAATGCCGATACTACCGAATTGGATGGCACCCCAAATAGGCAATAAGGCACAAAATGAACCAACTGTCCCCGGGGCTTTGGGTGATAAACCGCTTCCCAAACCGGTTGCAATACCGTAATTGATTTTAACAGCGAGGGGTGCTTGTTTTAAAAAGGAAAATTTTTGTAACATGGCTTACTCATCTGTTGTTGTGTTAGACGGAGTTGGCATTGGAGCACGAATTTTTGGAGATTGTTGAGTTTCGTCAGATATATCATCCGTATCATCTTCTGCTTCGTCCATATCTGTATCTTCATTGTCGTCCAAATCATCCGAATCATCCGTATCAATATCATCATCTTCATCTTCTTCAATTTCTTCGTCTGTTTCATCATCCGTTTCATCATCTTCAATATCATTAGAAACATTATCAGAAGGTTGTTCCTGATTTGTTTCTTTTTGTCTAAGTGGCACTTTTTCAACCGGATGAGGGGCTGGATCCGTTTCACCATCTTTTAAATCAAAATAGGCACTCAAAAAGGAGGCTAAATCAGGTAAATCAGATTTTGGTTCAGCATTATTAAACCCAATCAGGAAAATGCCTTTTGATTTAAAATAATCAACCGCTTGTTTGGTATTTAAAATACGACCGTCTGTTACAATAATGGCCGATAAAATTTCCGAATTAGGTTCAGATTTAGCCAGTGAAGCAGTCGCTCGTACTAAATCCATGGCTAATTTATCCATAACGCCTCCTTCGGAATACCAATTGCTTTGAGTTACATCATCTGAAAATTCGACTGACCAATTGACATTCTTACGGTTAACAATTTCAATCAAAACAGCTCGTGCATCTGTTGAAATAGCCATTGGAACACGGTTTCCTTCCAACAAAATATGTTGAAATATTTCAACTTTGTATTTTTTTGCTAACGTTGCAATTAAACGTATCATCTGAACAAGATTAGTATGGCTCTTCGAACCGGATTTAACTTCTTCTACTTGGTTCGGTAGTTTAGGAGCAACATAACGGCGGACTTGGACTGTTGCCGGCATTTTGCGAGGCATATGATACAATGGTTTGTTTTCATTCAGTTCAAATGTTTTTTTCACAATGGTTCGGCGGCGAGGAGATGGTTTGAATTTTTCCCATTTTACAAGATAAACCAATCGCCAACCAATCAACCACAGTGGAATCCAAAATAACATGAAGAACAATAAAACAAAATCAAATCCGGTTTTGATTTTCCATCGATAATCGATGAATGCTTGATATTTTTCTGACCAACTTGTAGCAGATAAAAAATTAAAATCAAGAAACCAACCGAGTGCTACCATAAATATTCCAAAATAAAAAGCACTCCATAACACCCCTGTTAAAATCAATTTAATCGGATGAAGTTTATTTTTCTTTGCCATTCTGTCTCCTATAATATTCTTACTTCGTATTACCGGTTCTTGTGCGTGTCGGTGTCAAAGAAACGGTTGTAGCACGACCGCTACGAACGGCTTCTACACTTCTAAGCATAGCATGAATTTGAGCACGAGATTCTTTCGTTGCGTCTGTTTCCCGTTTAAGTCTGTCTTGCAATCTTTTTAATTCCTCCAATGTTGTCGCTTCAATTCGCATTTCCTGCCCATCGACACGGATTTTCGGATTTTTTAAACTACCACCAACTTCAACAATTTCAATATTTTCAACCCGTTTACGTTGCAATGCTTCGTTCCGCATTTTTATTTCTTCGGGTGTACGGGTTCCGGTAGGTGGTGTTTGAACGGGGGCAGGCTGATTTGTAACGGTGGCAGGCTGATTTGTATTGACAAATGAATCCCGTACACGCATTTGAGAAGCAATTTTGGATTGTTTTGACATTTCATCGCTTTTTAAACGAACACCGGCCATTTCAAAAACATAGCCTTTCCATTGTGGCGAATTAGCGTAGGATGCTACATATTTAGCATATTGTTTATGCTGTTTTGTTGTCATTTTTCCCCAATCTAAATCACCGGAAGCCGTCCGTGGTAATGAACGAGCAAAATCCCTGCGAGCGACAAGAATTTGTTCTAATTTTGAGTATGGTCCTCTTTGAGGTAAATTCGGATAACGAGGATCGTTCAAAATCCAGTTTTTGGCTCGATGTGCCAATTGTGCTGCTAAATCATTGCGGGATAAACCCCGATTTTTAAGATTATTGTCAATGGCAGCATCACGACTGTCATCAAATTTCTTTTTTGCTTCTTTATTTTTTTCTGTTCTTTGTTTTAAATATGCTGTTAAAAATTCTAAAGGCATCATTGATGCTTGGAACATAACATTCATAATTAAATCCCCAATTTCTTTTTCACCGCCGAATTTTTTCATCGGTTCCAATACAGTTTTTTCAAAAATAGGGAGCCAATCTGTTTTTTTCTTTTCATAAAATTGCCAATCACCGGCATAACCAAATTCACCTTGAGTGCGATCCTTATAAAGATCTTCAATGCTTTGGGGAGCTGTTTGTTTTCCTTCACGTGCATCATCACGTAAATTTGCTTCTTTTTGATACTGATTATCATAATCTGAATCGCCCGTAAACGAATCATATCTGTCCGGATCCCCAAATGGTAAACCGTCGTAATGTTGCTCAATAGCTGTGTCCGAAGCCGAAATTGTTCGTGTTTCGTCTTGAGCAATCGATTCGCCTTTTGGGTCGTTATTATTACTCATTCGGAATGGTTCCGGTTGATAATCAGGGTTGGAAATATCAAATGTTGAAAGCGAATGTGGAACAGTTGTCTTTTCTGGTTCATCCTGAATCGGATTAGTTATGTTAAAATCAGGTGAAGAAGTGACTGTATTATTTGAAACGCTTGTCGTGTATTGCGGTTGCGGTTCATTAAAAAATGAAATAGTTTGATTTTCCGTAAAATGATCAGCAGGTTTAAAATATTTAGAATATTTAGAGTGAACCTCTGCTACCTGTTGTGCATACTCATCTTTCTTGTCCCAGAATGCTTTTTCCCTATCAGTTAGAGGTGTTCCGTTTGTTTTCTTTTTTGCAATATAATGGTAATTTTTTGATGCTTGAATAGCATTGTCAATTCTTCTTTTTTCTTGAATGCGTGCGTGTACTTGAGCAATGGCATTTGTATCAATGCCTGATGTGCCATTTAATCCTGTAATTATTGTTGACAGTTTCCCCATATCATTTGATTTAATAGCCTCGTCAATTTTTTCTTGTTCTTCTTGTGCTAACGAGCCTTTAAAATCACGCAAACTACGACTAAATGATTCACTTGAAATAACGGATAAACGTTCGATTTCTTCTTGAGATAGAAATGAATATGCCATTTTACACTCCTCTAAAAATATATGATTTTTACATTATAACATACTTTATCTGATTGTCAAATGCTATATTTTTAGTTTTTTCAAAAAAGAGGCTAATTTTTTGTTTTCTTCAATTGCTTCTGTCGGTGTTAATAAAATATTATCATCTTTATCGGTTGTTATAATGTGAGAAAAATAAGCTGGATTGGAAATAAGTGTTTCATAGGCTTTTTTCGGATCTTGTCGATACATGCTGAAATAAGTTTTTATCAGTCGGTAAGCATCAATATGAAATCCTTCCTTTGCAACTTGATCCCCAAATTGTTTGATTAGTTCTTTTTGTCTGTGTTCTTCTCGTCTGATATCTTCAAGAACACGGTTTGATTCATTTAATAGGTCAATATTTTGTTTAAATAATTTTTCTTCTTGTTGTTTTAACTTATATTCTAAAAAATCTAAAATGACATTTTTCCAAAAAGGATGGTTTTCATAATTTTTTTTAACGATATTTAAAACATCATTGACATCTATTTCGTTAATATCCGGAACGCCACATAAATAAGACACAACGGCTGTACATTCTTTTTCGGCCAATGGTTCCGGATATGATTGCGGTGTATAGTGGTTTATCTCCATCGTTAGCGGTGGGGCTGCCGTTAAAACAGCCTTTTGTTCGTACAGTTTTTGATATAAAGTAAATAGTATATCTTTTGATGCCATGTTTGTTACTCCTTAATTTTTTATCAGTATAAACATTTTTTAACAAGAATCCATTAAAAAGTGTTGTTTTTTTCAAAAATATGTTATAATACTAAAATAAGCAACTATTTTTTGAGGGGTTATCTCATGAAAAAATTTTTATCTATACGTTGTTTTCTTGTTTTGTTGACTTTTTGCTGTGTGTTTTTATGTGGAACACAAGCATATGCCGGTTGGGAAGCTCTTGGCGGAAAATTATTTACCAAGGTGTTATCTTTGATTGGTTTTGGTGATGGTGAAAACGGGTACTGTTGGTTTTGCCCGATTTTTACGGCATTATTTAATGCTACCAATCAATTGGCAACACATGTTGCTAATCAGCTGAAAGATGTTACTTTAGCAACGTTGGGTGTTGGTATCTTATTTTTTATTGTTTTTCGGGTTGGTGCAACCGTTACAAAGTTGCAAGAAGTTGACTTGATGCAATTCATGGGTGAATTATTCAAACATTTGGGTCGAGCCATTGTTGCTGCCGGTATTATTTTTGGTACGGTTCAGATTTTTGGTTTAATAGTTACACCTTTGCTGAGTTATGCCTTGAATTTAGGTATTGAATTTATGAATGCAGCACCGTTGGTAAATAATGCACAGGTTAGTTCCGTATTTAAAAATGCTGTTGGCGATATTGCCGGACAAGCAACGGATATTTGTGCTGCGTACAAAAATATTGCCGGATCAGATGCCGGTGGTATGGCTTTTTCAAATGAATTATTGTATTCAATGAAATGTATGCTGGCAACGATGAGTGCTAATTTGATTTTGGGGATGGTTGTTGGTTTATGTGTTATTGGTATGGGACTTGTTTCCAGTTGGTTCTTACCGGATCCACCAATGATTTTGTCCGGTGGTGTTATCTTTGGGGCGTTTTTTATGATATATTTGTCCGTCCCGTTCAGATTGATGGAAAATTTGGTTCGTTTGGCATTTGTTGCCGCTTTAATGCCATTTTGGGTTATTTTATGGGTTTTTCCGGCAACTGTTCAATATACTAAAAATGCGTGGAATATGTTCTTGGCAACTTGTGTCAGCTTTATTGCTTTTGGTGTTGTCTTTGCATTGATTATGCAGTTGTTACAATATATGTTACCAAATTTAAAAGACGTGTTGCAATTGCTTATCCCGGGATATGACAAATTGGCTGCAACACAGGTATCTGTTTTCAGCAGTAATGTTTTATTGACGTTTGCTCTTGGTTTGTTCTGTAAATCATTATTAGGGGCACCGGATGAATTTGCTGCTCGTATTTCCCAATCTTATGGTTTTAATATCGGACAGGGTATGGAAGCTCAAATGGCAAGTGCTGCCGGTAAAGCGTTGGGTGTTGCCGGTGGAATTGGTGTGTTAGGTGGCGGTATTTCTGCCTTTGCTAGTGGTAATTTTATGAATGCTGATGATAGTGCGAAAAAGACGAAAGAAGATATGGGATGGCGTGGTGATGGTTTGAAGAATTTGGTCTTTGGTGATTCCGGTCCGGCTCAAACACCTAAACAACAATCCGAAGGTTCTCCGGAACCGACAAGAAGTCCTTATGAAACCCGTGATGGTAGGGAAGCTTAGTTAATTTAAAGGAGTAAAAAATGTCAATATTGAATTTATTACTCAATATTCGATTAAAATCTCTTAAAAAGGGGATACTTTTTTGCTTGCTTTTGTTGTTGGGCGGATGTTCTCCTGCCATGCCTGAAGAAATACAAAAATTGTTAACTGTACAAAAGGAAAATTGTTGGCCCTGTACCGGTTATAAAGTTGTTTGGGAAGGTATTGGTAATTTAACCACACAAGCATTTCCGGATGTATGTGGGTGGGCGTTAAATTTTTTAGGTGTGGCTGTTTTATTTTGGATTCTTTTTACGGTCGGTAAATTTTTGGTTGCTTTGAAAGAACCGAATATCAAAGATTTTTTTACCGGAATGGCTGCTGTTTTGTTCAAATCGGCAGTGGTAGCCGTTATATTGTTTACACCTGAAAATACACTATATATTTTAGATATTTGTGTGACGCCTTTGATTGCTATGATTGTTGATTTGGCACGTGGTATTATGTTTGCTGATCCGACAATTGCGAAAAGTTTTGCTGCTGCTTCCAATTATGATTCGATGACCGGTAATTCTCCGATATTTACGGCTGAAATCGGTAATCAATTACAAGATATTGTTTACCGTGTTTATTTAGGATTTAGTTCCGGTATTGGTTTGGGTGCCCGAATGTTAGTCAGTACGGATGTTGTTTCATGGGGACTGGGTTTATTCATCATGTTTGTTTTTATTTACCTGATGTTGGTTATTCCGTTGGTCTTTATGGAAGGGTTTATCATCTTGGCTATCGTTATTGTAATGTTCCCCTTCTTTTTAATTAGTTTTATTTTCCCTTCAACGAAAAATTTCATGAAAGAAGCTTGGCATGCGTTATTTATCGGGGTCATGCAAATTTTAGTTACCTGTATTTATTTGGCTGTTCTTATCAGCGTAATTAAAACGTACTCTAAAGATTTTTCTGTCGGAAAGCAAATGACGGATGTTTTGATTTTAACAGGTTTAAAGAGCATGTCAACAAATGCGTTAGGATTTTTTGCATTGATTTACTGTATGTTTAAAATGGCGGGTGATATACCCAGAATTACATCATTCTTAACCGGTGCAATTAACCGTACACAGATGATGGCTGTTATCGGACAAATGACGAATATGGCGACACAAGCCGGTAAATTTGTTGCCGGTGCTGCTATGATCGGAACAGGAATTGGCAGTACGATGGGTAGTGCCATGATGGCGGATGCTGCAAAAAATGCTGGAAAAGGTATGTATGACGGTGGTATTTTGAATGATACGGGAGAAGGCGGTGCTGATAATTCACAACGACAGGCAGAAGCAGCCCGTACGGCAGGGATAAAGTAGGTGTATTACGCAATAAAAATTGGGTGAGTTGAAATGAAAAGAATATTAAGATTATTAGCATTTCTGACAATTTTAGTTGTAACGGGATTTTTAACACGAATTCCGGCATATGCCCATATTATCTTTCCTGTCTGTATGACATTATCTGTTTTGGTTTTTCTTTTTGCTGTTTACTATGTTAAATGTGTGTTGAAAAAAGATATTTTTGTTTGGGTTTTGTTCATATTTTTGATTGCAACGATGGGAGGAACACCTGTTTGGGCACAAAGTATCGGTCAAAAAAATGCTGATGCCGTTGATAAAGCAGAAGTTTTACGTATGCGTAATTATATTACCCAAAATAAAAATGCGGTTTGTGAAGTCGATAAAGACGGAAAAGCAACGGATGCGGCTGATAATCAGATGTATGACCCCAAAACATTGGAAAAAGCACAAACAATTTATTCCTATGCAAAATTATTACAGGGTCAACAAGTCAGTTTTAATGATGAAGCCTTAACGTGTGCTGAAAGTTATATCAATAAAGCAGCTTCTGTTCAAAAGGGATTTTCTCAAAAATGTAGTCCGATAACAACGTTGGTTAAAACGTATCTGAATGAAGATAGTTGTTGGCCGTGTGATATTACCGGGTTGATGTTGGCTTCTATTCAACGTGTTGCAGTTGCCTCTTATGATGTTGTTCGATCAATGTCTTTGATGTTATTGGGTGTTTTATTTTTGTTTTGGTTAGCATATGTGACATTGGCATTTTTCGGAAAATTCGGATTTGCCCGTATATCAGAGTATTTGACAAATGTTTTAAATAAAGCCGTTATTGTTATTATTGTTGCGGCTTTGTTGCATGCTCCATTGGTTAATGTTTATCGCATGGTTGTTTCTCCATTTGTGCAATATGCGGCTTCATTAGCAATTACATTTTCTGAAATTGGTAGTCGTGAAGTCAAAAAAGGGGGAAATTTAGTTACCGAAATGGCACGTTTTATAGGGGGCAGTGCAAAATGTAAGTGGTGTTCTCAAACAGGCGATATGACGGTTGCGAGCAATCAGTTTTTAGATCAAGGTACCGTTAATGCTATGTTATGTACGGTTTGTTCCGTATATAAACAGGTTTCTCCTATGATTGCATTGGGGCAGGCGATAACGTGTTATTCAACTTCTGCTCCAAAATCATTTGCGGCAAAACCGTCCATGTCTGAATCGGGTTCAGCCTATTCATTCCCATCAATTTCAGGATTATTTGTTGGTTTACTGTTTGTTATTTTATTTTCTTTACTAATGGTTGTGGTTGGTTTTTATATTATGAGTGCAACCATGAAGTTAGGATTTGTGTTGGTTTTAACGCCGGTATGGTTGGTTTTGTTTGTATTTAAAGGAACACGAACTTATACATCAAAAGCTTGGATTTTGATTGTACATTCTATGGTTACGTTGGTTGCCATTTCAATAGCCGTATCTATGATATTGATTGGATTTACGGTTTTATTACCGACAAAAACAATTATTGGTTTTATCATTATGTCGATTAAAAGTTCTCCGACTCAAATGTTGAGTTCTTTTGCCGGTGTTTTAGATGGTAAGGATCCTTTATCAGATGGCAGTGATTCGGCTGATGGTGGTTCTTGGGCTTCGGGGATAACGGATACACTGGTTGATTCGGCGATAAGTTCTATTACGGATTTTTCACCGTTACAGACCATGATTGTTTTCGCTTCATTTGCTTTCTTATCCATTCAAATTTTGGATAAGGCCTCAACAATTGTTGAACGGTTAACAAATTCGTGGATTAACTTAGGTAATACAGGGGTTAGTGCTATGGTTAAAGGATCGTCAACCGGTTTATCAACGGTTGCTCATATCGGTAAAGCCGGTGGTACTATTGTAACCGGTGTCGCCGGATTTGCAGCGGGTCGAAAATTAACACAAGAACTCAAAGAAAGTCAGGTTAACCGTAATTCTTCTTCACGGTTTACGGAAGAAACAGCAGAGGCTCGTAATGATACAGATAAATCGAAAGCATAATACCTTTTTTAGTCAAAGAAGATGGTATATTGCATTAGATTGAATTTTTTATTGACGGTTATTTACCATTTTTTACACCGTTTCGTTGTTTTTGCATAAGATTCAGGCGTATCAATAGCATTATTTTTTTCGTTTATTTTACGGTTAATATGTTTAAGCAATGGAGCAATTTTGTTTTGAATGGTTTTAAATTGTTTATCTTTGATTCGTTCAGCATTTGAACGGGAATTTGTATATTCCGGTTTTATTTGAGAAACAATTTTTTTTAATTCACGTTCAATATCAGGTTTAAAGAATACCATTGCTTGTTGCGAAACGGCGACATGATAATCTTCATGTTCTTTTATCACTTTATAATTACATGAATTTTTAGGATATTTTTTATCAATATAAACATCTATTTCGTCAAATCCGAGATAAAAATTGATTTCGGATACGTAGGAACAATACTGTTTTCCGTTTGATTGAATGATTGATTTCCCGCCCATATTTAATCGCAGATTGGAAACGGTTAATCCCAGCATATTCGGATTTTTTATTTTCGCATATTTTTCAAATTCTTTGCGAGATTTGGTATGGTCATATTTTACCTTGCCTTTTTCAACAACAATATTCATTTTCACATCTTGTTGCTCACAGATAGCATTTGCATTTAAGGATAAAAAGATACATAATAAAAACAAGAATGATTTTTTCATTGTTCGCCTCCATTATATTCTGTATAACAAAAAAGGATATTAAATGCAAATAGTTTCGTGGAATGTTGCTTCGGTTCGGGCTCGATTACCGTTATTGAAAACGTTTTTATGTGAAGAAAAACCGGATATTGTGTTTTTGCAGGAAATAAAGGCAACATCAGAAAATTTTCCCTTTTCTGAATTAAAAAAATGTGGTTATCGTTCTTATATCCATGGACAAAAAGGATTTAACGGTGTCGCTGTTTTATCAAAAAAAGATCTTCAAAATCAAGTTATTGATATGCCGGCTATATCAGGTGATATACAGGCTCGTTTTGTGCAGGTTGAGGACGATAATTTAATTTATATATCTGTTTATGTTCCAAACGGTAATCCACCTTTAAATGATTTAAAAGATACATCACGCCTTGCTTATAAATTAGAATGGATGCAAGCATTTAATAATTATGTACATCAACTTTCTACTTGTCAAAAACCGATTGTTATCGGGGGTGATTTTAATGTTATTGTACACGATTTTGATGTGTACGATGCACAGTTATTTCAAGGAAATGCTTTAATTTTGCCATCTGTTCGAGCACAATTTTCGCAATTGGAATGCATGCCTCTTATCAATACATTAAGATATTTACATCCAACTGAAAAATTATATTCTTTTTGGGATTTTCAACAAGGTGCAGCCCAACGTAATATGGGTATGTTATTGGATTATATATTTATTAGTTCGATTTTAAAAGATAAACTTTACAAAAGCGGTATTTATAAACAATATCGTTTTATGGAGAAACCGTCAGATCATGCTCCGGTTTATTGTTTTTTGGATGATTTTTAGTCGCCGTTTTGTCTTAAATATTGTTGATATAAACGCATTTGACAAGCATCAACATCGGGATTTTGTTGTAAAATTTTTTGTTCTACAACAGCGTTTTTAGAGGAATAACACCTCAAATACGCTGTTTCGGATGAATTGTAAACCCCACAAGGGAAACGATCTAAGTACATGCTTTCCCGAAAATGACTATCTCCCAATTCCAATCCTTGATAGTAACGAAAATATAAATTTGTCAAACAGGGATCATCTTTAACGGCTTCCAATTGTTCGCTCAATGTTTTTAATTGATTGTTATCGGTCATGTTTCCTCCAAAGTTTATTTCATTCTATAATAAAATCGAAAAAAAATCCACTTAAAAATAATAAAAACAGTTTCTGTTAAGAAAATAATTACTTTTATTCGCTAAAATGTAAACAGTTTATAATAAACGGAGGGCAAAAAATGATTCGGACGAATTGTATTTTACATGGAGACAGTATTGAAATGATGCGTGCACTACCGGCTGAAAGTGTTGATGTTATTTTTGCTGATCCCCCTTACTTTATGCAATTAGGTGGTGATTTGTTACGTCCTGATGCAACGAAAGTAGATGCCGTAAATGATGATTGGGATAAATTTGATGACTTTTCTGCTTATGATACGTTTACTCGGGAATGGTTAACGCAAGCTCGCCGTCTGTTAAAACCGAATGGCACAATATGGGTTATCGGATCGTATCATAATATTTTTCGTGTTGGGGCACAGTTACAAAACTTGGGTTTTTGGATTTTGAATGACATTGTTTGGGTTAAGTCAAATCCCATGCCGAATTTTAAGGGGACTCGCTTTACGAATGCTCATGAAACGTTAATTTGGTGTTCTAAATCGGAAAAATCGAAATATACATTTAATTATGAAAGTATGAAAGTTTTTAACGAAGATATGCAAATGCGTTCTGATTGGCATTTGCCGATATGTTTAGGATCTGAACGGTTGAAAACACCGGAGGGGAAAAAAGTTCATACGACACAAAAGCCTGAAAGTTTATTATATCGGATTATTTTATCTTCAACGAATCCCAATGATGTTATCTTAGATCCGTTTTTCGGAACGGGAACAACAGGTGCGGTTGCCAAAAAATTGGGTCGGCGTTATATCGGGATTGAAAGGGATGCAACGTATATTGAATATGCTCAAAAACGATTGGATCAAATTGCTGATATTGTCGATGATACGATATATGAACCGACAACGGGTAAAAAAGCTGAACCCCGCATTCCTTTTGGTTCTGTTATAGAACATGGTTTATTGAAACCGGGTCAAAAATTATTTGATGTGAAAAAGAAATTTTGTGCTACAGTTCGGGCAGATGGTTCTTTACAAACCGGACGTGAACAAGGTTCTATTCATCAATTGGGGGCGAAGTTGCAGGGTTTGCCTTCCTGTAACGGATGGACTTTTTGGCATTTGCCGAAAGATTCTAAAACCGGTGAAATGATTATGCTGGATACTCTACGGCAAGAATTAAAAGATAAAATTTATCTCTCATAAAGGAAAGGATGAAATATGAAAAAATTGATTTTAACAGTCGCATTATGTGCTTTTATTAGTGGTTGTGCAACAAATCCCTATACTGGGGAAAATCAAGTTGCCAAAACAGCCTGGGGAACAGGTATTGGAGCAGCAGCCGGAGCTGGTGTCGGTGCTTTAATTGGTGGTAAAAAAGGAGCTTTAATCGGTGCAGGAGCTGGTGCTCTTGTTGGCGGTGGAACAGGAGCCTATATGGATGTACAAGCTCGTAAATTACGTCAAGAATTAGTTGGAACGGGTGTTCAGGTTGTGGAACAAGAAGGAAAAGTTTATTTAATCATGCCCGGTAATATCACATTTGGTACAAATGAATATACCATTCAGTCATCTTTCCAACCTGTTTTAAATTCAATTGCTAAGGTTATTAAAGAATACAATAAAACGATGGTACAAATTGTCGGTTATACAGACAATACCGGATCGGTTGCTTATAATAATACATTATCGTTACAACGAGCCAATGCTGTTTCTAATTATTTAAGATTACAAGGTGTTTCTGCTGATAGAATTATAACGGATGGAGCAGGTCCTAAAAATCCGATTGCTTCAAATGCAACACCGGCTGGTCGAGAACAAAATCGCCGTGTTGAAATTGTTTTATTAAATCGTTCATAATTCAATATATTCTTTATTTTATAGGGTATTTCAATAGCTTATTGAAGTACCCTTTTTTATATATATTTTTATCAGCCACAGCGGTATGTATTGGGAAGTATAAAAATATCACTGAATGAACAGTAAAATATATTTTTTGCTCATTTTTAAAAATCCCCGGAAAAAATATTTTTTTCTCTCATCTTGTCATACTGAACTTGTTTCAGTATCTTGTGGAGTTTTGGCAGGGTGCTATATTGTCAAAAGACCCTAAACCAAGTTAAGGGAGGCGTTGGGGTGGACAAAGTGTTGTGTCGTTCAAAGACCCTTTCTTTTTCCGTCATGCTGAACACTCCCCCCTACCGTCATGCTGAACTTGTTTCAGCATCTCATCGAATCGTGGTAAAGCATTTAAAATAGCTCAAGATTTTTTGATAAATTTACAAAAACGAATCGGTTAAAATGTTCTCAAAATCCCTAAAAAACCATCAAAAAAACCGTTTGAAATTTTTCCAAACAGAAAAAATAAAAACATAACTAAATCAACGTATTATCTTTTGAAAATGTGTCAAAAAAACGTCCCTTTTTTTGACATAATATTTTAGATTTATTTCATTGTCAACTAAAATTTATAATTATTTGATTTTTCGTGATTTTTTCATTTTTAAAAAAGTGTAACTGCACCCAAAAAAAAGCGTTCAAAAAAGGGACGTTTTTTTGACATATTTTTGAAAAATAACTGTCTGATTTTATTCATTTTTAAAATGGGGGCTCTATGGAAATTTTAAACGCTTTTTTTAACGGATATTTTAAACAAAAAACAACTGAAACCGGACGCAGTATGGTGGAAATGCTGGGCGTTTTGGCAGTTATCGGTGTTCTTTCAATCGGTGGGATTTATGGCTATTCTTTTGCGATGGATAAATATCGAGCCAACGATATTGTGTATGAAGTGAACCTG
>JAFTSJ010000031.1 GCA_017467335.1 Alphaproteobacteria bacterium | reverse complement strand
TCTTATCCCTTTCCCTCCTTTTATTACCTCCTATATCTCAGTAGAGCCGCCACCCTCCTAGGCGGCTTTTTTTTATGGGTTTTTAATTTATTTTTTTTATGGTATTTATTTTAACATATTATGTTATTGCGGATGAAATCCCGAAATAATCTTGTTCCTTTGTACGCCGGACTATACCTCTCTTGATAACTTCTTCCTTCGCTTTTTTTATGTTGATTTATCGATGATTGAGTACATTCCTTTTTTTTTACCCTTTACCTCTTTTTAAACCCTCTCTGTTGCCTTGTATATCTATCCTATCATTTAACTCCCTGCGCTATTTTTTTTACAATGACCATTCCTTAAACCCCTGTTCACACTTCAAATGCACCCCTACTATCCTCTGCTCTAATGTAATTCAACAAGACCCTGTAAACAACTTCTCCATCACGCAAAGGAAACAAGTCTCTTAACAATACGGAACTTTGTCAACCCCCAACATCTCCCTGAACTAAGTTCAGGGTCTCTTGACAATATAGCACCATCTCACGACCCCACGAGACCCTGAAATAAATTCAGCATGACAGTATGAACGGTAATAAAACGGGACAAGAGGCTGGTAATGGCAGGATGCTGGGGATGACGATGAAATAGCACCAATAGAATTTATCAAAAAAGCTTTTAAAAGCACCATAGATGTCTATGGCGCTTTGTGTTGTTGAAATAACTTTTTAACTCGTTGTCAACGAATATTGATTCTTTCTATTGTTTTTGATATATCTTATCATCTTGTATTAACAAATGGATGAATATTCACCATATAATTTCCTAAGAAAGCAGGTAAATACTTGAAACAAGAAGTCAAAAACAAATTGTGCGAAAATGAGGACAGATGATGGCTTTTTGTCATTGTAAATTGCCGATTCTCATCAGAAAAATGTTTTTTTGATAATTAGCATACCCTTTTTTTATTTTAATACACATCTGTATCCGGTAATTTCTGTTCCATCAGTA
Organism: Alphaproteobacteria bacterium; assembly: GCA_017467335.1. GTDB lineage: Bacteria > Pseudomonadota > Alphaproteobacteria > CAAHEQ01 > UBA3637 > RGIG4140. The sequence continues at coordinate 2,992 of JAFTSJ010000031.1, read as the reverse complement.
CCTCCGTAAATCGGTTGAGATTCTCGTAATCCTTCACATTCATTACATAACCGGCGAGATTCGACATCTGTACCAATTTCTCGATTATCGCTAGCTGAACAAGCTAAACAATTACCGTTAATGTCTTGCCAATGAAAACCAGTGCATTCTTCTACACACAAACCGGCCCAATTGTCTTGTTCTTCAAATCCGGTTGTGAGCATACGCCGATTTTCACAACTATCACACAAATTGGCTTTTTTCGGATTAACAGCAATGTTTTTACCCGAACAGGAAACACAACTGTTGCCAATGTTTAAAAATTGTAACCTTTCTTCGCATAAGCCATAAATACATTGATTATTATTATATCGTCTGTTTGGGCATATATCGCATTGAGATTGAGAGGTGTAATAAGAAGACTTGTCGGTACAACTGCGACAATAACCATCTTTATCACGGTACAAACCGGTATTATTATTCAAAAGTTTTTCGGCATTTTCTCTTAACGTACCTGTTATGCTATCAGGTAAGACTGTGTTAATATTATTACAAACACCTCGTAATTGACTGCCAGTTGCTACAATTGGTACACAGAGAGGATAATAAATACCAGACAAACCGATTTCATTGATAAAAATACGATTACCACAATTTTCACAAGCTGTTATTCGTTCTTTAATCAAATCAGGATAAGAATCCTTTGTCGGATAATTCTGATTTTCCCAATCCAACAAATAAGCCCCTGTTGAACTACACTTTACACAAGCTCCTGTACGTTCAGCAAATTTACCCGTTCCACAATCGATTAAAGCACAACGTGTATCTCCTCGATTTAGGAAACGTAGGGCTTTTGTTTTATTGCATCTGCTTATACATTCATCTTTAAGTGTATCGATTAAATAACCGTATTGAATATATTGCGGATTAACGGTATAGGGGGCCGATTCCGTTGAACAACTGTAAATACCGCCAGTTTCTGCATCTTGAATGGTTTCAGCATTATCAAAGGGTTTTCTGTAACAAAAATATGACGTGATACCTTTAACAGTTGAAGATAAAATACGCCGTCCTTTGTACCATTGATTATCCGTTACATCAGCACAATTGGCAATACACCCAGAATCTTTGTCATCACTGGATTTAACTTTGACCCATTGATTTCGTGTACAATCATAACAAATACCATCTATACCCATAAATTGTTTTTCATTACAACCTCCGGTATAAATGCAATACCCGTCTTCGGACACCGTTCGTCCGCAAGCACGACATAATGCTCCTAATCCATTGGGATCTGTTCCACCTTCAACGGCATTTGTTCCAACATAGGTATTTGTTCCCGAGTCGCTACAAGCCATACATTGACCGGATGTATTTTCCCATTTTCGAGTACATCGCTCATCTTTAGGATTAGCTTGGCATATGGCAATTTGTTCATCAGCATTTTCCGGTTGAACACATTTTTTACAACAACCGGCTCCTATTAAAATACGATTTCCGCAGGCTAAACATTTATCTCGAAAAATAGAGTTAACGCCTGTTGAATTAGCACTTCCCCACTCACCAACCAAAAAACATCCATCTGTATCACATGATGTACACACTCCCGGATTTCCACCGTTTCCATGATAACCAAACTGCATAAAACTTTCTTTATCTTTACATCGATCAGTATCACATATATATTCGTTGGGCCATGCCGGATTTTGATACCATATATGATCTTGGCAGGCTAAACACTGCTTTAAGCTGACATCTTCATACGCAATGCGATAACCGTTTTTATCGGTGCAAGAAATACACCCGTTTATTACACTTTGAAAACTATATTTATTCGTACAGGCATACGAACAATAGGATGTTTCTTCATCAACCTTACCGGAATAGCGTGTTGGATTTTCGCAGGCATTACATTGTTCCAGTCCGGTCAACGTATCTTCAATACCTAATTCGGGAACAGAAAATTTATCTAACCCAACCATAAAGTTGCTACCGTTTGTACAAGAAATACAAATACCGTTTTTACTTCTAAATTCTTTTTTTTCTTCACATTTTTGAGGAATTTTAACACATTCATTTGTTAAATCCGAACAGGTATAATCTTTTCCTAAATAGATACAATGTTCTCGTTTAATACATTTAACACAAATACCGTTTTCATCACCACTTAAACAATAAGGTGTTGATGTACCTGTACAGCTGTTTTTACAAATCATTTTAACCGTATCACAGGTGGCATTTCCGCAAGGGCTACTACAATCCATATCTTCAACGCATGGGTCACCGCTTTGCCCTGTTCCAATTTCATTATTTTCCGAATCTAAAAATGATGTGAAAACGATTAAATTATCTGTTTCATCTTCCCCGCAAATGGACGCATTGCCGGTATATTTGACTAAATCTCCCTCTCCTTGGGCAACTTGCACAAATTGAATCCCTTTAACAATACCGTTTAAGTTCATATTAACCACATTTTTACACACACGAGAAGAAACACCTTCAACATAGGTTTTAAACGCAACATCCGGATGAGATGTCATATAAATCGGGTATCCGGTACCTGTCATATCCGGAAATTCATCAAAATCCGTGCCATCCTCACTGGGGTCTGGCAGGGGTTGTTCTTGATATTTATGCCAAACATCAGTCGCACGCAGGTTCACTTCATACACAATATCATTAGCCCGATATTTATCCATCGCAAAGGTGTAACCGTAAATCCCACCAATTGAAAGAACACCAATAACTGCTAAAACGCCCAGTATTTCCACCATACTGCGTCCGGTTTCAGCATTTTTTTGTTTAAAATATCCGTTTAAAAAAGCGTTTAAAATTTTCATAGACCCCTCACTGCAAAAGTTAATAAAATCAGACAGTTATTTTTCAAAAATGTGTCAAAAAAACGTCCCTTTTTTGAACGCTTTTTTTTGGCAGGGGTTACACTTTTTTAAAAACAAAAAAATCATGAAAAATCAAATAATTATAAATTTTAGTTGACAAACGAAATGAT
>JAFTSJ010000030.1 GCA_017467335.1 Alphaproteobacteria bacterium | reverse complement strand
GTTTTTTTGACACATTTTTTAGAAGATAATCACACTTGCCTGTAAAATAAAAAAGCATATAAAATCAAATAATTATAAATTTTAGTTGACAAGTGAATAAACATGAAATATCATGTCAAAAAAACGTACCTTTTTTTGACACATTTTTCCAAAATAACATATTGATTTGATTATATTTTCATTTTTATTTTTGTAAAAAATTTCAAACGTTTTTTATACGTAATTTTGTTATATTTCGGGGTGGATTTTTTAACTTTATAATATATTATAAGCGATTCGTTTTTATGAATTTATCAAAGAATCCGCTGCCATACTGACTGCTTTGCCATAACTCAACAAGATGCTGAAATAAATTCAGCATACGAGGAAGGAAAAGAGCCTCTTAATAACACAATATAAGACTATATCTCAATAAAACGATATCTCAAAATAAAAGGCGGGATTTCCCCGCCTTTTAAGTATGAATAAAATCAAAAATTATTTCGAAATCAATTCACTAAGCAACATAACGCCCCAACCGGTCGCTCCTTTGGGACAGGTCGGTTTTGATTTTTCATACTTATCAACACCGGCAATATCCAAATGTGCCCATGTGTTGCCTTTTTGAATAAAACGACCCAAGAAACAAGCAGCCGTACTGCTTCCCGCATATTTTCCCCCAATGTTTTTCATGTCTGCAACAGATGAATCAATCATTTTATCAAAAGCATCATTCATCGGCATACGCCATAACTGTTCATTGGTTGCTTTTCCCGTTTGCAATAATTCATCAGCAAAAGAATCATCATTGGAAAACAAACCGGCATATTCTTCACCCAAAGAAATAAGAATTGCTCCTGTTAAAGTTGCTAAATCGATGATTTTAGCAGGCTTAAATGTATTTTGAAGATAAGTTAAACAATCTGCCAAGACTAAACGTCCTTCGGCATCTGTATTTAAAATTTCAACTGTTTGACCGGACAGTGATTGAACAATATCTCCCGGTCTGGTTGCATGACCGGATGGCATATTTTCAACCAATCCAACAATCCCTACGATATTTTTTTTCACTTTTTGGCAAGCCAACGAACGCATGGTAGCCGTAACAACACCAGCCCCTGTCATATCTTGTTTCATATCACCCATACCCGTAGCAGGTTTTAAAGAAATACCGCCGGAATCAAATGTTACACCCTTACCGACTAAACCATACTCATATCCTTTTTTCTTGGAATTACCATGCCATTTGATAATGGCAACACATGGTTTGTTTGATGAGCCTTGTGCAACCGACAATAGCAATCCAAAACCTTGGCGAACTAATTCATCATATGGTAAAATATCAACTTCAAGTCCTAATTCCGATAGTTGAGAAATAATTTCTCCAAAGGCAATCGGTGTTAAAACATTCGCCGGTTCAGAACATAAATCACGAGCCATATAAACCGAATCAGCAATAATTTTTAATTTTTCAAATTCTTTTTTGGCTTGAGTCGGATTTGACACAATGAATGTTATTTTTTCCAAGAGGGGTTGTTCCGATTTTTGTTGTGTTTTGTATTTATTAAATCGATATGAACCTAATAACAACCCAAATGCAACATGAATACATTCTGTTATTTCATTTTGTTGAGACGGATAATAAACAACATGTGTTTCCTGTTCCAACAAAGATGATAATTGTCCGCCGACCTTTTGATATTCGTCCGGTGTTTTTTTCTGCCCCAATCCGGCAATAATTATTTTTGTTTTTCCACCTAAAACCGTAACAAATTCAGCATTTTTTCCTTTAAAGTTTGCTTGCTTCAAGGCTTGTTTTGTTGTTTGATTTAATTGAAATTTATTCGAATCGGTAGAATAAATTTGTGTTATATCTGATTTTAAACTTTTCGCAAATTGTATCTGCATCATATTTTTCTCCTTATCAAAATAATCATAATTATAATGATTTTGTACAAAACTGCAATGATAAAATAAATAAAAAAAACACGCCAAAATATCCTAATTTTGACGTGTTTCTTTTAAAAGATACTATATTATCTGAATACTCGGTTTAGCCGTTCGACTGCACGGCTGATATCATTTGCCGTACTACCCATATCCCGACTGAAACGACCGACATCCCGCAAATTGTAAGAATCAACACGATGTGTTTCACCAACACGAACGGGTTTTGAATACCCTTGAACATAAGCATAGTTATACGAACTGGTTGTAACGGCAGAACTTGTTACAACACCGGTACATGAAGCCGTTACCCCCGTTACTGCCAAAGCAGCAATCGGTTTCGATGTCCGTTTAATTTTTTCCCAAGCCTGTTTAATCTTTAATTTAACCGTATCAAAATTCATGTATGCCTCCTTTATCATCTTTTCTGTTTATACTTTTAACATACTTTTTTGGTTTTGTCAATAAATTTTTTTAAAATTTTACATAATTATTATTTCGCATAACAGAACGATACTGCCACCCATAAATAATCTGTGGTTCTGATGCCGTTCGAAATTGTTCTCCCCCTAATTTACGAGCCAAATGATGTAAGAATCTATCCTCACGATTGATGAAAAGTTCCGGCAAGGCTTCTTCCGGCATATATGTATGCAATAAGGATGGATCTTGTTCGATTTGTAAGACAATTTCAATTATTTTTCGTGAAAAACACATGGTTGGACCGGATAATCCACTATAATTCGTTTTAAAAACGGTTGTATCAATATTTTCCGTTAAAATATAGGCATCTTGTGAATGAGTAATACCGACACCTTGTTTGCGGTTTAATTCATTGTTAACCGTTTCTAAATATGTTGGTGCATACCAATCGTCATCATCTACTTTACAAAAATAATCATAGTCATTTAAATTAACATCACGAATGGTGTCTAACCAATTATGCAATTGTCCCCGATTAGCATCATATCGAACAATCAATCGCTTATTATCTTTAAATTGTTGCCATTCTTTTTCAATCGTTAATTTATTCCAATGTTCATCAACGCCCTTAACGGATACACTGATATCAAAATTTTGGTACGTTTGGTTCATCAAACGAAACACCTGACCCGATAAAAATATCGGACGTTTAAAACTGCTGATACCCAATAAAAAACGATAATTTTTTTTATGATAATCAATTGGTCCCGTAAACGTTGTGATAATGGCTAAGGCAACCACACACGATAAAACAATGAACTTTAAATAACGCATGATAATTCCTAATAATGAGGGGGACGTGTTTCTTCGGACAAAGGTTTAACCGGTGTTTCTTTTAATGCTTCAAACAATAATTTATTTTGAGCGACAAGCGTTTCTACAATTTTGGACAAACGAACCAGTTCATCATTCATTTCTTCAATTATTTTTTCTTGGTTGGCGACATAGATTTCCAAGTCTGTCAATTGATTTTGAATATTTTTCATCTACTTTTCCTTTTTAATTTTCTTTATCGTATCAAAAGAGGGACTTTGTTGCAAGCAAAAAGATAAAAAACGCTTGACATTTTTGATTTTTTAAGGTATAAATACGCTGTCATGCCAAAAAGGCTCAAAAAGGCTGCCTTCAGGTATATGTTAAACTAACTTAGAATAAGGAAAGTAAAATGCCTAAATTAAAAACAAAAAGCGCTATTAAAAAACGTGTATCGTTAACAGCGACAGGTAAAGTGAAAGGTACACAATCTTTCAAACGTCACAATTTGTTATGTAAATCTCAAAAAATGAAACGCAATGCTCGTGGTTCAACTATTATGGGTGAAGTTGTTTCAAAGATTATTAAAAAATATTTAATCGGTTAGGAGGTTTTTCATGGCAAGAGTTAAACGTGGCACGACTGTTCGTGCAAAACACAATAAAATCTTAAAAATGGCAAAAGGTTATCGTGGTCGTAATTCAAAAGTTTTCACGGTTGCCAAAGAAAAAGTCGAAAAAGGTTTGCAATATGCTTACCGTGATCGCCGTAAAAAGAAAACAGATATTCGCCAATTGTGGATTGTTCGCATCAATGCGGCTGTTCGGGCAAATGGCATGGTATATTCTCGTTTCATGAACGGTTTATCAAAAGCCGGTATTCAGTTGGATCGCAAAATTTTGGCTGACATTGCTTTAAATGATTCAAAAGCATTTACCGGATTAGTCGAAAAAGCAAAAGCAGCTTTATAATCGATTATATCAATAAAAATCCCGCTTGTTAAAAAGCGGGATTTTTTTATCATAACGATATTGCAAATTATGTAAAAAAAAGATATTTTGTCATACATAGGGTACACAATGATTACAATTGATAATTTAACATTACAAATTGGTTCTCGGGTTTTGATAGACAAATCTTCCACGGTCATTTCGGATGGGCAAAAAGTAGGTATTGTCGGCAAAAACGGTTGTGGTAAATCCACCTTATTCAAGGCATTACAAAACAAAGAAACAGATGAAATTCATATACCATCTTATATGAAAATAGCCTTTGTTGAACAAACGATTATCGATACATCATTATCTATTATGGCATATGTCTTATCAAAAGACACGGAACTAACACGATATCGTCAGGCTTTGCAAACGGCCTCTCCTGTTGATTTACCGGAAATCATGGAACATTTAAAAATGTTAAATTCCGATGGAGCAGAAAGTCGTATCGCACAAATTTTAAACGGATTAGGTTTTCAAAATGATGATTTAACACGTCCTGTTTCTGATTTTTCAGGTGGTTGGCGTATGCGTTTGTCTTTGGCCGGAGCCTTATTTCAACAATCGGATATTTTATTACTTGATGAACCGACAAACCATCTGGATTTAGAAGCAACTATCTGGTTAGAAGACCATTTGTCAAAGTATAAGGGAACGCTTTTACTTATCAGTCATGATAAAATGCTTTTAAATCGCTTGTGTACCCATATCTTACATTTTGACAATCAAAAATTGGTTATGTATCGGGGTAATTATGATACATTTGAACAAACCAGAACGGAAAAAAGACGTCTGCAACTGGCAACACAAGAAAAATTGTTAGAAAAAAAAGCCCATTTACAAAGTTATATTGACCGATTTAGATATAAAGCCAGTAAAGCAAAGCAAGCCCAAAGCCGTATTAAAATGCTGGCAAAAATGCAAGATGTTTCAATTTTATCTGAAGAAGCAAAAGATGTTTTTTACTTTCCGAAACCGGAAAAATTATCTCCGCCCTTAATAACATTAGATAATGTTTCAACCGGTTATGATACACATATTGTTTTAAGAAAATTATCATTTAACATTGGCTTAAATGAACGAATCGCTTTATTAGGTAAGAACGGCAACGGCAAATCAACGCTTGCAAAATTATTGACAGGACAGTTACCTGTTATGGAAGGAACGATAAACCGTTTGTCCGGTTTAAAAATCGGTTATTTCGGACAACATCAGGAAGATGATTTACCTCTTGATGAAACACCTCTTAATTATTTCCAAACATTTTTATCGGATAAAACACCGACACAAGTTCGTTCTTATTTAGCCGGTTTTGGTATTGATCAGGATAAAGCATTAACACCGATTGCTCATTTATCCGGTGGCGAAAAAGCCCGTTTAATTTTTGCTCGGATTGCTCATGAAAAACCGGCTTTGTTGATTTTAGATGAACCGACAAACCATTTAGATATGGTCGGTCGAGAAGCATTATTGGATGCTTTAAATGCTTTTGAAGGATCTGTTTTATTGATTACACATGATTTCCATTTGATTGAATTGTTTGCAGATGAACTATGGTTAATTGATAATAGTAAATGTACGCCTTATCAAGGGGATTTATCTGACTATCGGGCATTCTTGTTAAAAAAACAAGAACCGATAAAGTCAAAACCGGTTATTTCACAACAAACAAATAAATTAACACCGGCTCAAACACGTCAAATTAAAGCGAAAATCGGACAAATAGAACGTCAAATCAATCAATTAACCCTTGAACGAGAACTGTATCAAAAGCAATTTGAAACACCGTTAAGCAAAGAACAATTGATAAATATCAACAACCAATTAAAACAAATCGAAATACAATTAGAAACATACGAAACACAATGGTTTGAATTAACTGAACAAGTAATGTAAGGAGGTTATATGTTTTTTAACTTTTTCAAAAAAGAACCCCGCCCGTTTAATGAAGGATTTTTATCTGTCGGAAACGGTCATGAAATTCACTATATGGAATTTGGCAACCCAAATGGGCAAGTCATTATTCGTTTTCACGGCGGACCGGGGGGAAGTACTCATGTGGGTCATGCTCTTTCTTTTGACTTAAAAACGTATCGTGTTATTTTGTTTGATCAACGGGGTTGCGGTCAATCAAAATTTACGGATTTGTTAAGTCATAATACAACAATTGATACATTATCTGATACGGAAAAGTTATTACAACATTTAAAAATTCCAATGAAAGAGTTAATTGTATCAGGCAGTTCTTTTGGAGCAACATTAGCATTACTGTTTGCTGAAAAAAATCCCAAAAGTGTTCAAACATTATTACTATCTTCTGTTTTTTTGGCTCGTAAACAAGACTTGACATGGACAAATAATGACAGCCGATTATTTTATCCCGATTTAATGTACGAAATGAAAAAGGCTTTACAATCCGAAGAAAATTTACTTGATGGATATAATCGATTATTATTTTCAGGGAACTATGAACAAATGAAAACAGCCTTAAAATACTATGGGTCGTATGAATTTTGTTTAGGAAAAACAGATGTGTGTTTTAAAGATATAAGCGGTTTAACGGATAAACGAATCAATGCTATGAAAATATTTTTAACCTATGAACAGGAAAATATCTTCTTAACAGATAATCAAATTTTGAAAAACATAGCAACTATTAAACATATTCCGACATTGATTGTACATAATCGATTAGATATGACCTGTCCGATTATTCAGGCATGGGATTTGTCACAAGCTTTGGACAATGCAACACTTATCATCAATCCGAATATCGGTCATTCCTCATCCGATTTAAAAAAATGTTTTCAAAAACAGGTTGACCTATTTCTGAAAAAGCAAAAATAATCTTTTACAACAGCTCAAAAAACAATAAAAATTCAAAAAAAAGTAAAAGCGTTATTTTTATCTTTACTTTCAAAGGGAACTTTTGATATAATGTGGGCAGATAGTGCTTTGAATCAAATAAAAGGAGATGACATGAAACGAATAACAGCGATTTGCATAATGGGATTGGCAACATTGATGTTATCAGCCTGTGGCGGAGATGGTCAACATATGTATTACTGGGAACGTCCGAATACGGGGGCTGTTTGGTTTGCTCGGGATCACAATGAATGTTTAGCCGCAGCCGATATGTGGCCGTACGAATGGCCTGGCATGCCGTGGGGATGGGGTGCTCCGAAAGAATTAGAGTTACGTTTTGATAATGAATCAGATCATGGTATTTGGGCACAATTTGTACCGTTCCCAGGCGCTCAACCGGTACATGTTAATTCCGTAGCCGGTGATTGGTCTATGTCATATGACGCTTATGAAGAATGTATGCGTGAACGCCATTATACGGAACGCCGTCCGGTTAAGGAAGATACACAAGTATTTTATCAATAACAATAAATGAGAAAGGTAACAACATGAAAAATCAATCAAGAAGTGTTGTTCAGGTTTTACCGGCTCTGAATCAAGGGGGCGTTGAACGGGGAACAATTGAAATTGCAGAATCCTTACAAAAAGCGGGTATTCCGAACTATGTCGTTTCTGCCGGTGGTAAAATGGTTGCCGAACTTGAAAAAATGGGAATTGAACACATCACATTACCGGTTCAGACAAAAAATCCGTTTCGTATATGGCTTAATTCATATCGTTTGGAAAAAATTCTGAAAGAAAAAAAAGCCGGTTTGGTTCATGTACGTTCTCGGGCTCCGGCTTGGTCTGTTAAATGGGCTTGCCACCGTTTAAATTTACCATTTATCGGAACGTTTCATGGCTTATATGGTATGAATCCGGAAAGTTTAAAAAAACCGTATAATCGAGTTATGACACAAGGTCGGGTTGTTATTGCCGTTTCAGCATTTATTCAACAACATTTAATGCGGGACTATCGTATTCCCGAACAACATATCCGTTTAATTCCTCGGGGGGCAGATATTAACAAATTTAATCCGGAAAAGATAACATCAACACAAATTGATGCCTTTGCAAATGAATATCAAATTCCTCGGGACAAACCGATTATCACATTGGTTGGTCGGTTAACACGGATAAAAGGACATATGATTGTCTTGGATGCCTTAAAACAAATGAAACATCAAGATATAACCGTCTTATTTATCGGTGGTAATCCCAAAGGGGACTATAATACGGAATTACAATCAAAATTGGCGGATTTACCTCAAAACATCACGGTTAAAATCTTTGCTGTTTCAGGAGACGAAATGCCTCTTGTCTATGCGTTATCTGATGTTTTGGTTCAACCGACATTAGTTCCCGAATCATTTGGTCGAGGCATTGCCGAAGCACAAGCCATGGGTCGCATTGTTATCGCTTCAAATCATGGCGGAGCTGTCGAATTGATACAAGATGGTCGAACGGGCTTTTTATCTCCCGTATCCGATTCTCGTACACTGGCCGGTATTTTAGATAAGGTATTGGATATGCCTCAATCTGAACGTCAAAAAATTGAACAAGCGGCAACTGAATCCGTGCGAACAAATTTTTCAATTCAAAAAATGTGCGATCGAACCATTGCCGTTTATAAAGAAATTTTAAGTAACGAATTAAGTTACAAGGAATAAACCGTGTTTAACAGAAAAAAACGAAAAACAAACAATAAAACAGTATCTGTTCTTGATACAGATGATAAGCTTCGTCAAGTTGAAAAAATAGCGGCTCATTTTGAAAAAATCAGAATGGCTGAATATATTGATTTGCTATCTCGTCCGAGTCGAATTATTTGGGTTAATTTGTTGGGAGGGATATCTCGGGGTGTCGGTCTGACAATCGGGGCTACACTTGTTATTGCTATTTTATTTAAGATTATATCCGTTCTGATTTCGATGAATATTCCGTATTTAACGGAAATGTTACAAGAAGTTGTTCAAATTGTCAAAGAAACACCGGCCGGACAAAATATTCACGTTCCGGCGACACAGGTATTATCTCAACCGACCGAAACAGGTTCAATCATAACAGAAATACCGGCAACAACACAAGCAGAGTTGACAACGAACAAATAAAGGTGTATGTTTCATCAAATATACAAGAAAAGAGGTAAACATGTTAACACAAGATGAAATTAAAATCGGTATTATTGGTTATGGCGTTATTGGGATGACTTTTGCACGCTGGTTAAAAGAATATACCCTATGTCAAATGGCAATTTCTGATCCGCCCAAAGGGATTAACGATGATTTATCGGACTGCCATGTTTTTTTCATTGGCATACACATTCCGACAGAATCTGACGGCACACAAGATTTGACATTATTAAAATCAATTATATCCGGATTACCGGCTGGGAAACCTATTTTTATTCGCACAACACTTTTGCCGGGAACGACTGATGCCTTAACCAAAGAATTTAAACGTCCGGTTTATTTTATGCCTGAATTTTTAACGGAAAGAACGGCTTTTGATGATTTTTGTAATCAAGATATTGTCATTACCGGCGAAAGAGAAATGATGGATGAAGTTTTTAAAACAAAAAAACGTATTTATATGAGTAATACCGAAGCAGAAATCTGTAAATATGCTCATAATGTTTTTGGGGCATTGGCTGTCACATATTTTAACGGCATTCATGAATTATGTACAAATATGGGGGCTGAATATAATCGTGTACGGGAAGGTTTTTTATTAAGCGGTTATTTAAGTCCGACACATACGCATGTCCCTGGACCGGATGGTAAGTTTGGTTATGGCGGAAAATGTTTTCCAAAAGATGTCAATGCTTTTTCTATTTTTAACAAAGAAAATCATTTGGGCGGTTTATTAGATGTCACAATGCGTACAAATGAATTTTATCGAGCCCGTCCGATTGATAAAAAAGACTAATAATCATTCTTTCGTAAAAAGGTGTTCTAAAAAAAGAACACCTTTTTTTGTTAACAGTACATAACGACGGATAATACACGTAATACGCTATCATATAAAATCAACAAATTTTTATTAAAAGGCAAGTTTTTAATATACTATAAATACCGAAGAAAAAAACATCTGTCATGCTAAATTTATTTCAGCATCTTATCGAATTACAGTAGGGTAAAAGACCCTGAACCAAGTTCAGGGTGACGGTTGGGATAAAATGATGATGAAAAAATTGTCATAACGAATTGTAATACAACAATCTTTCAAACAAATATCAAAAATAAACAACCAAAAATAAACGGCGAAAAAAATGAAAAAATTATTATTGATATTGGCGTTAACAGTGGTATTACCGAGCATGGCATATGCCAAATGCGATGGTGGTACGGAAATAGAAGGTAAAAACAAACATGTTTATTGCCTCAGCGATAAACAAATGAACTGGTGGAGTGCGTTTGCGTGGTGTAAAGCCAATGAACAACCATTGGCAACCATGGATCAAGCTTGTAATTACAAAGGTTGGGCGAGTGGATGTACAAATCTAACTCTTGGAATAAATAAAAGTTTTTGGTCATCGTTAGCTTTTGAAGATAACAAAGCCTATATATACTGGTAATACATACGCACGTTCATAACTTACCGGCTACCATGCTTTATGTTTTTAACTTTACCACTTTTCAAGAAATTATCAGATAATAAAAATCCCACATATCTATATCATATGTGGGATAATTTTTACGCCTTATTTCCCGATACAAAAATCACGGAAAATAACATCTAATAATTCATCTGTTTCAATACGACCCGTGATACGTCCCAAAGAACGAGCCGCTAATCGCAAATCTTCTGCTTTCAATTCCAACTCAACAGCATTTAACGCATGCTGTAAATTATCTAAACACATATTTAATGCTGTTCGATACCGTTCACGAGTAATTGTCCCCGTATCATCAGGTGAAAATTCAGATTTTAAATAATCCGTAATTTTTTCCCATAGTTGCGAAATTCCAAAACCGGTCTTAGCACTAATTAAAAAACCGTCTGAAACTTGAATATCAGAATACATATCACATTTATTCCATATGGTGTAAGTTGGAATATGTTTTAATGCTGTCGGTAAATGATTGACATGTGGATAATGAGCCAAATCTTGCACATAAAGAATTAAATCAGATTCTTCCGCTTTACGTACAGCTCTCCGAATACCTTCGGATTCAATTTCACCGACCTGCTCACGCAAGCCTGCCGTATCAGCTAAAATAACAGGAAAACCGGCAACATCCAAATGAGCTTCAACCACATCTCGAGTTGTACCGGCAATACAAGATACAATAGCAATATCTTTGTTCGTTAATGCGTTCATTAAACTGGATTTTCCGACATTCGGAACCCCGACCAACGCTATTTGAAATCCATTCCGTAACCGTTGTCCTTTGGATTTATCGTCTAAATGTTGTTCAATTTCGTGTATCAAATTTTTTGTTTGTTCATCAATAAGTGATAATTTTTCAGGAGGAATATCTTCTTCGGGAAAATCAATAAAAGCTTCTAAATACGCCATATTACGGATAAGCATCTTTCGCCAGTTTTCATATAGTGAACCTAACTTACCTTCCATTTGTGTTAAAGCTTGTTTACGTTGCTGTTCCGTCTGAGCATCAATTAAATCCATTAAGCCTTCCGCTTCGGTTAAATCCATTTTTCCATAAACAACGGCTCTCCGTGAAAATTCACCCCGTTCAGCCGGCCGTGTTTGTGTAAACGATGATAAGGCTTCAAAAACAGCCGATACAACACCCGTTCCACCATGAACCTGAAATTCAACAACATCTTCACCGGTAAAACTATGGGGGCCTTCGAAAAATAAAATCAAGGCATGGTCAATGATGTGCCCATCTATTCCTTTCAATGGTTTAAAATAAGCATATCGTGGTTTCGGATTATCTAATCCAACCATTTGCAAACAAATTTCCCGAACGTTTGAACCGGAAACCCGTATAACAGCAACACCACCCTTCCCGGCACCGGATGAAAGAGCATAAATTGTATCGGTTAAACAATAAGAAGTCATTTTATTCACCTTTAAACACCGGTTAAAACCTTCAAAAATTGAGAACGAACCTGCTCTATCCCTTTATTTTTTTCCGAACTGGTTACCAATATTTCCGGATAACAAGCGACATGACTTTGAGCTGTTTCTTTTGTTTTACGAATGACCTCTGTCAGTTGTTTGGGTGAAATTTTATCTATTTTGGTTAAGATAATCTGATAACTGACAGCAGCCGTATCCAGCATTTTCATTATTTTAGAATCAACATCTTTGATACCATGACGAGAATCAATCAACAAAAAAACACGAGCCAATTGAACACGACCTCGTAAATAGTTATGTATTAAGCGTGTCCATGCCTGTACTATTTTTTCAGGAGCCGCAGCATACCCATAGCCGGGCAAATCAACAATATAAAATTGTTCCGGCATTTCAAAATAATTTAAAGATTGTGTTCGTCCCGGTGTATTAGAGGCACGAGCCAACCCTTTAACACCGGTAACAGCGTTAATTAAACTGGATTTCCCGACATTTGAACGACCGGCAAATGCAAATTCTTTTAAATGACCAACCGGCAGTTGATCAACCTGATTAACACTTAATCGATATTCCGGTTTTGTTTGAAAAAGGATGTTGGCATCCGGAATCAATTTTTCAGTCCATTCTTCCGGTGTTAAAATCATCATTTGACACCTACCTTGTGCATAATATATTTTTGTTGCAAAATAGATAAAATATTACTCCATGTCCAATAAATAACCAATCCGGCAGCAAAACCACCCAACATGAATGTAAATACAATCGGGAACCATTTCATCACTTTAGCCTGAGTCGGATCAGTTGGAGCCGGCGATAATTTTTGTTGAACATACATTGTAATCCCCATCAAAATCGGCCAAATCCCAATATTCAATAAGGTCGGAACAGACCAATCAAAATAACCGAAACCGGTAAAGATAGAAAGCGGATCAGGAACAGACAAATCCGTAATCCAACCGAAAAACGGAGCCTGTCTCATGTTAATTGCAACTGAAAGTACTTTATACAGTGCATAAAAAATCGGAATTTGCAATAACAACGGTAAACAACCGGACATCGGATTGACTTTTTCCCGTTTATATAAATTCATCATTTCAATTTGAAGGCGTTGTTTGTCATCTTTATATCGAGCCTGCAACGCTGCGAGTTTCGGTTGTACCTTACGCATACGAGCCATGCTTTCATAAGATTTGGTTGCAATCGGTAACAAAGCTAACCGAATTAAAGTCGCAAAAACCAAAATGGCAACACCCATATTCCCTAACAAATCATAAAGCCAATTTAACAGATACAAAAACGGTTTTGTTAAGAAATAAAACCACCCGAAATCTATGGTTAAATCAAATTTCGGAATATTGTGTTCATCTTGGTACTTCGTCAATAATTCAATATCTTTTGCTCCAGCAAATGTACGTGATACATGCGTATATGTTTGACCGGCAGGAATGGTTATTTTTTCACCGATAAATCGAGCTACATACGTTTTATCGGCCGTTTGTTCAAATTCAACTTTTCCCCGTTCCTTATTTTCCAATACAAAAGCTGTTTGCCAATATTTATCCGTAATACCAAACCAACCGCCTTTTGTTTTTTCACTGAATACGTCATCATCATATTTTTCTTCAATCAATTTATCTTTTAAAACAGCAACAAATCCTTCATGGACATTAGATATACCTGTTTCTGTCAGTAATTTTCGTTCAATTTCTGCTTGGAAAACAACATCTATCGGCTTATCTGATAAATTTGTTAATGTATCCGTAACATTTAACATATAAGCATTATCTAAAGATACCGTTCGATTGATTTGAATTGAATCATGTTTGGCTTGTAATTGAACAGGCTGATTTGTCGTTACTTCTGCCGTATCTGTTGAAGATACCGGAGTCGGAATAACAACATGTGGACTTGTCCAAGATATTTTGGTTTGATATGTATCCGTTAACAATGTAACATTCGGGCTGTTTTTTTGAGTTGTTTCACGATATTTCAATAAATCAAGATGGTTAATACCGGATGTAACCGTGTTATAGTTTCCAACAACAAAATCATTTTTTAACGCTATATTTTGTTCCACAACCGGCACTGAAAGAGCAACCATTTCTGTTAAAGAAGGCACTTGTGTTAACGAAGCAGACGGTGTACTCTGTATTTGTTCAACCACTTCTTGCGGTTGTGAAGATTGTTCAGACGGTACAAAAACATTGGCTCCGAACAAAATAATTGTCACAAACAACAACGCCCACATCATATTGCGTTGTTCGGCTTTTTCCTGCATAATATTGTTATTCATTTATCTTCCTTTATTTTCTTGTTAACACAAGGTGGTACCGGATCATATCCGTACGGACCCCATGGATGACATTTTAAAATTCTTTTGAGCGTGAGCATAGCACCTTTTATCGGACCGTGCAACAAAAAAGCTTCTTTTGCATATGCCGAACAAGTCGGTACATATCGACAACAACACGGCTTAAAAGGAGAAACAAACAATTGATAACAGCGTATCAATCCTAAAAAAAAGAACAAAACACCGGTTCTTATACATTTTTTAATTGTCAATATCATCCGTTTCATGACAACCCTTATGTTGAACAATGACAGAATTTTGTTCCTGAGACAATCTATCTGAAAATTGTTTAATAATATAACGACCATCCGCACACAACAAATCAAACGGACGGTCAATCGTTGCTGTTCGTCCGATAAAAATATAATCAAACCCCACCGGCACTTGATTAAATGTTAAACGACAAACTTCCCGCAAACGGCGTCTTATCCGATTGCGAACAACGGCTCCGCCTAATTTTTTGGTTGTCGTAAAACCAACACGCTTTTTTTGAGGTAAATTATTTTTTACAATTTGAACAATAAATCCCCGAGCAACAAACTTCCACCCGTTGTGTGTTGCCAGTAAAAATGTTTTACGCTTCTTAACCCGCTCCGGTAAAAAAAATCTATCGTCCATCATTGTTTTCATCTAATAAAAAAAGGACGAATACGCCCTTTTTTATGTTTCTATAACATTGAACACCAATAATTAAGCACTCAATACTTTACGACCTTTACGACGACGTGCATTTAAAACTTTACGACCGCCGACAGTAGCCATTCTTGCACGGAAGCCATGACGGCGTGTGCGAACTAATTTACTTGGTTGATATGTACGTTTCATGGTCTTTCTCCTAACTGATAACAATAAAATCTAAACTCTTTAAACCCATTTCCACATAAAAGGTTACTTCTTATACCTTTTTTTTTCATATAAGTCAAGATATTTTTTATCTTTTTTTGTTATATCCGTTTAAATTGGCATTTATAGGGATTTCAAATCAAAGAAAATAAAAAACGGTACTTTGATAAATAAATCAAAATACCGCTTACATTTAAAATCTAATCAAAATCAATCGGACAACTTGAATGAAGATAATAATTCCGCTGATTTTTGAGCATTTCTGGGGTTAATCATAGCGTTTTTATGATAACCGGCATCAACATGCACGATTTCTCCGGTAATACCGGCTGATAAATCTGAACATAAGAACATACCCGTATGCCCGACATCTTCAATCGTTACGTTACGACAAAGGGCTGAATTGTTTTCCGTCCAACCGAGAATTTGTCTGAAATCACCAATCCCGGCTGCAGCCAATGTGCGAATCGGACCAGCAGAAATTGCATTAACCCGAATATTTTGATGACCTAAATCAAAAGCAATAAAGTGAACAGAGGCTTCCAATGCCGCTTTAGCAACACCCATTACATTGTAATTCGGTAAATATCTTTCAGCACCTAAATACGTTAATGTTAAACAAGAACCACCATCAACCATCAAATCAGCAGCACGACGACATACATCCGTAAATGAATAACAAGAAATCATCATGGAATTAACAAAATTCGATGCCGATGTATCAACATAACGCCCTTTTAATTCATTTTTATCCGAAAAAGCAATCGCATGGACAACAAAATCTAATTTACCCCATTTTTCTTTGATTGTATCAAAGGCTTTATCCATCGATTCGCTGTTAAGAACATCACAAGGAATTAAAATATCCGAACCAATCGATTCTGCCAACGGACGAACACGTTTTTCCAATGCTTCGCCCTGATAAGTAAAAGCAATTTCAGCCCCTTGATCAGCCATGGCTTTTGCAATACCCCAAGCAATAGAATGGTCATTCGCAACACCCATAATCAACCCTTTTTTACCGGCCATAATTCCTGTTTTCATTATTTTTCCTTCCTTTTGTTGTAAATAAACTGCTTTCTTTATAAAGAAATTTTTGCCAAAAATCAAATGACACTTTTGTTACAGTTTTATGATTTTTGTGTCATGAATAGATATATCCGCTGATAATACCGGCCATAATTATCATCGGAATAATCGGTATTTTTGTTTTTAATGTTAACAAACAAGCCGTTATGGCAATAATTAACTCCGGTACTAAAACAAAAAATACCCCATCCGGTTTCCACACAGCTGTTGTTAAAAACAACCATATACTTTGCCATGGTATCGGCATAGAAAACACAGACATATCCATAAAAATAAAACAAGCATAAATAATCATGCCTAATGCTCCTAAACGAGCCCCTTTTAACAGACCGGTTATCCATGGTTTATCTTTCCATTTATTTAACATTAAAACGGCTGTTAAACTTAAAAAGATAGTCGGACAAATCAATCCTAAACTGGCCGATAAAGCCCCCCAAAAACCATTTTCCAGAAAACCGATATAAGTAGAAGCATTCATACTGACAGCTCCGGGGGTCATTTGAGCAATCGCAATCAAATTACCAAACTCGTTTAAAGTTAACACCTGACGTTCTTCAACGAATGTTGTCATTAAAAACGGAATAATCATGTATCCGCCTCCAAACAACATAACGCTAAATTGTGCAAATTTAAAAAACAGCCATAAATTTATCATGATTTATCTTTTTTCAAAAAAATTATCTGATGTTTATTTAAGATGTGAACCGTTATAATCCCTAAACACATTGATATAGCAATCACATATATCGGATTAACCCGACTGATTAACAATAACGAAAAAAGAATAACGCAACATCCGTCTATCCATGTTCGAACAATTTGTCGCATAAAACGAATGGCTGTTGCAATTAAAACACCGGTAACACAGGCTCTAATCCCTGAAAACGCATGAATGACAATCGGATTGTTTGAACTTAAATCAGAAAAAAAAGCCGCAATTGACAGGATAATAATAACAGAAGGTAACACAACACCGAAAACAGAAATTAAAGCACCACCTATTCCGGCAACTTTACGACCGACAAAAACCGCTGAATTAACGGCAATCAAACCAGGGACAGTCTGCGTAATGATAACCATATCCAAAATATCTTCCGGCGTTAACCATTTATGTTTACGGGTAAATGTTTGTTCAATAACCGGTAACATAGCCAAACCTCCCCCGATAACAAAGAGGGCTATTTTAAAAAAGGTTATAAATAATAACCATAACCGACCGATATAAGACATCTATTAACTCACTTTACCAAAACGGCGATGGCGTCCTTCGTAAGAAGCAATGGCCTTATCTAATTCTTTTTCATCAAAATCAGGCCAGTAAACCGATGTAAAATAAAATTCGGCATACGCTATTTCCCAAAGCAAAAAATTACTGATACGTTCTTCGCCACTTGTCCGAATAACCAAATCAGGATTATCAATTTCACCGGTTGATAAATAGGAGGCAAATAATAAAGTATCAATAGAGGCAATATCTATTTTACCCGATTTCACATCTTGTGCTATACGAGTAGTTGCTTGAACAATGTCATCACGAGCCCCATAACTTAATGCCAATACAACGTGAAATTGATGCAAATGACATGTTTTTTGTTCCAATTCATTCATTTGTAATTGCAAATCCGGAGCAAATTTTGTTCTGTCCCCAATAAATGATACCCGAACACCTTCCTTTGTTAATTGTGATATATCGTTTTTTAAATAAGAACGAAATAAATTCATCAATGTATCAACTTCTTCTTTCGGTCGATTCCAATTTTCTGACGAAAAAGCAAACAAAGTTATTGTTTGTATGCCTTTTTTACGGGCATGCGCCAATACTTTTTTTAATGTTTCCGCTCCGACTTTGTGCCCTGCCGTCCGAGGTAATCCCCGTTTTTGAGCCCACCGACCGTTTCCATCCATAATAATTGCAATATGCTTAGGTATCATGATATTCTCTCTTTCGAAAACAACTTTACAAAAATTAGTATCAAAATGCAATCAAATTATGCTTCTTATCCGATTGAATAAACATACATTATGATATAAGACATATTTTTTTATTGCATTTCATAAAAAAAAGAAGTATGAAGAACCGATACAGACAGTTATTAAAAAGGATTGATATAGTAATGTTCCAACTTCGCCGAACAATAAATTCTGTTTTCGTTTTATTGTCAATGACGATATCTGCCATCGCATATGCAGACGACAATATTCAAAAAACAACATCAACATCAGAAGTGCCGTTCAAGTTAAGTATTTACGAACGTCCCTATTCTTTGGACGAAAATATAATTGATAAAAAAATGCTTGGTCGTAATACGGCAGCACTGTTTGGTACCGGTATTGCAACGATGGGATTGCTATATGTCATGCCCAGCAGTTTTACAAATTGGGAAGATGATGAAAAAAGTCCGACTAAAAAATGGTGGGATAACGTTTCACAAGCCCCTGTTTGGGATAAAGATGATTTGTTTTTAAATTATGTAACACATCCGTACGCCGGTGCTATTTATTACATGGGGGCTCGTTCTGCCGGTGCGAATGCGGCTTATTCTTGTTTGTATTCGTTTGCCTTATCAACCTTTTTTTGGGAATACGGGTTAGAAGCATTTGCCGAACGTCCATCTATTCAAGATTTAATTGTAACACCTGTCGCCGGTTCATTGTTAGGGGAATGGTTTTACAAAAGCAAGCGTGAAATCATCAAAAACAACAATACGTTATGGGGGTCAAAATCAATGGGAAAAACAGCACTGATTTTAATGGACCCGATGACAGAAGTCAGCGACTATTTATGGGGCGATGAAAAACCGATGAATAATTCTTTATCATTGAGTTCTCAACCGATTATTACCCGTTCGGGTCGCTTGGGATACGGATTATCACTGCGTTTTTCTTTCTAGCGGTCAGAACAATTGATTTCATACAAAAACAAAGATTGATTAACTTGTCTGAAACATTTCTTTTCATTGTTTGAATAAGTAAATATAAACAAATCATTTATTTTTTGAAATCGCCCTTGTCTTTGACTGTTTATTTCTTTAAATGTATCTTTGGAAAAAGCAACATAGTCCGATGAACTACTTAACAACGAGATGTAAAAAAAATCACTTAATTGAACACTTTTTTGGTTCAAGAAACGATTGTTTCTAAAATAATCAAGACCGTTCCAAATAGCATTTGCCTTCTCTCGCACCACGATTTTAACTTTATCAATATATGATTGAATTGCAAAAAAAGATGGATACGAACCCCATATATAATTCGGTGTTAAAACCAATGCTGATTTGTCAGACATATATTTATTGTAATACGATTCATCATGCCAAACGGGTATATAATTTCTTTTTAAATCATTATCTGTCCATATTTTAATGACCTCAGCCATTTCCATAAAGGCCTTTGTTTCTCCTCCCATCAATCCCGATTGGTAATATTTGCTGTTCGAATGTTGCTTTAAATAGGCCGGTGCTTCTTTATTTTTATCATAAGGTAAAGAACCGGCTCGTTTATAAAACGAAGGATGTAGGGCCGCAACCAATCTTTGCGAGGCATTTGGAATAATATCTTGTTCAACCGGTCGAACAAATAACGCATTTGCATTAAATGAATAGGTATATGCAAAATCAGCCAATTTTTCTTTTAATGAATAAATAATATGAAATTTTTCAACAACGATTGATGGCCAATTTTTATGCGGATAAAAAATATGTGTCACATTATCTGGTAATTATCCATTGTGTGATTGGTAATTAAAAAATAATGTTTTTCAACATCGGGTAAAAAATTTTCTTCTGCTGATTTATAAAAATCATCCCAAAACACAATGTAATTTCCCGTTGCAATATAAATAACGGCTACTTTTTACACCTTTTTTAATAAATAATATCGACCATGACATATTGTGTTCCAATCAACCAAGAGGGTAAGACTTATACTTAATATTTTTTACACCCTCTTGTTTTTAAAAAATACCATTCCCTTATATGATAAGGGAGAGATAATATCAATGAAAAAAATAATTTTTACATTTATAACTTGTTTGAGTCTGACTTGTTATTCCAAAGAAATAACCGTACCTATGTATCAGGTTACATCAACGGGAATTGGCTCACATATCGGGACAGTAACATTACAAGATTCAAAAGACGGCCTTGTCATTGAAACAAACTTAAATAACTTACCGGCCGGACCGCATGGCTTTCATATTCACGAATTTGCATCTTGTGACCCTCAAAAAGATAAAAACGGCATTATGCAAGCTGCTCTTGCGGCTGGCAACCATTATGACCCTCATCATACCAATCACCATGCCGGTCCAAACGGAAACGGTCATTTAGGCGATTTACCATATTTATCCGTATCGGAAGCCGGTACAAATAAAATTCGTTTTTTAATGAAAAATATAACCGTTCATCAATTGAAAAATAAATCTTTAATTATTCATGAAAATACTGATAATTACAAAGATATACCACTTCCACAAGGAGGAAGCGGATTAAGAATCGGGTGTGGTATCATACCGTAACAAAGACACCTGCCGTTTCCAAATACCACAAAATCAATAATCATTTTATTTTAAAAGAAAGATAAAAAACTTTCTATATATCCTAATCTTCATTATCCGAAGGAATAAACAAATTACAAACAGCCGTAATATCTTCTAAATTGTCATAGTTACTGATTGTTCCGTCCGGCTCTTTTAAAAAGCCGTCTTTGGCAATTTGAGACAATAAAATCGTTCGACAATCCGTCACCGTAATTAAATCATCATCAGTCGGCACATTATCAAAGGAAACATCCATATACCAGATACCCCGTGCATTCCGACAAACCGAAACGCACGCCCCGATTTCTGTTTTAAACGACCTGTCGTTTCCGGCTTCACAATAATCAACACCCTGCATAACATAGCGAATAGGAATGCAACCGTTTTCATCCATATCATCAGACGTAATTTTTTTCAAAAATAAGCCCCGTGCCGATTGCATGGCAACAGCAACTTGTTGAATGGTTGTCGAAATGCGATGTCTTTTCATGACATATTGATAACCTTGTAAACCACCAATTGTTAAGACACCAATAACAGCCAACACACCCAACATTTCTATCATCGTGCGTCCTGTCTGATTTTTCTTTAACAGATGTTGTAAACGATACATTCTTCCCCCGTTTTTATGAACAACCTGCCCTTTTTTAAGTTTAACCCGATTTTATATAAGAATCAAGTTTTTTTTACACACTCATTCAGATTGGAACACCGTATAAATTAACATGCAATAAACCGGCCTTAATCAATTGCTTTGTGTAATCCCGTTTCGGACGATTTATCATATTATCAGCTCTGCCTTGTTCAACAACACGACCGGATTTCATAACTAAAATATAATCACTGACCTGACGAATGATTTTCATATCATGCGAAATAAAAATATAAACTAATTTATATTTTTTTTGTAATCGTTGTAATAAATCTATCAATTGTTTTTGCGTTTTAACATCTAATGAAGATGTAACTTCGTCTAAAACAAGCACTTTTGGATTTAAAACCAACACACGAGCCAATGCTACTCGAGCTCGTTGTCCACCGGATAATTCATGCGGATATCTGACCAATATATCCGTTTTTAAATCAACAGCCTTTAAAATAGATTTAATCCGTTGAAAACGATCTGAATCGGATAATTTTTTAAAATGAACGTGTAATCCTTCTTCGATAATTTGACGAATGGTTAATCGGGGATTTAAAGAACCGGACGGATCTTGCAAAACCATTTGTATTTGTGAACGAGCCAACGTTAATGATTTTCCCTTTAATCCAAAAAAATCTTCTCCGTTCAAGAAAACGTCTCCTTGAGCCGGAATTAAACGCATCAATCCTTGAACAAGCGATGATTTACCACTGCCGCTTTCCCCAATAATACCCAATGTCTGACCGGCACAAATTTTAAATGAAACAGATTGTACAGCTTCAAAAGAACCATAATGAACAGATAAATTACGGACGGATAAAACCGGTTTTTCATCTGTTTCAACAATTGTACGAACAGGTATCATTTCTGTTTCGGGCAATTTTGTTGCAACAATTTGTCCGCTTCGCATCACATATACCCGATCAGCCATTTTCCGAACAATGTCTAAATCATGCGTAATAAACAAAACAGCTAATCCCAATTTTTGTTGTAATACTTTTAGCAATTTTAAAATTTGAGCCTGCACACACACATCCAAGGCTGTTGTCGGTTCATCGGCAATCAAAATATCCGGTTTTCCGGCCAATGCCATCGCAATCATAACCCGTTGACGTTGTCCACCTGACAATTCGTGCGGAAACGAATGATAGATACGTTCAATATCTTGTAATTCAACTAATTTCAATAAGTCAAACACCTGTTTTTGAGTGCCTGTTTCACCATGTAAAACAAACATCTCCATAATTTGTTTTCCAACCGTATGTAAGGGATTCAAACTTGTCATCGGTTCTTGAAAAATCATGGCTATTTTGGAACCACGGATATGACGCAATTTTTCTTCCGAAAAATTTAACAGATTTTGACGTTTATAGAATATTTCACCGTCACAATGAACAGCCGGATTTAATTGCAAAATAGCATGAGCCAACGTTGATTTACCCGAACCGCTACTTCCGACCAAAGCAACAAATTCGCCTTCTTTAACAGCCAAAGAAACACCTCGCACAACGGAAAATTTTTGAAAACGAACCCACAATTTTTTGATTTCAAGTATGTTCATTTATGTATTTCTCCTTGATAAGGGTCCAAGGCATCTCTAATTCCTTCTCCGATAAAAAGTAATAAAGACAAAACCGTTGTCATCACAAAAAAGGCTGTTAACCCCAACCATGGAGCCGATAAATTTTCTTTTCCTTGACGAATTAACTCTCCTAAACTTGGGGTACCAACCGGTAATCCCAATCCTAAAAAGTCTAATGCCGATAACGCAACAATTCCACCCGCCAACATAAAGGGAATATACGTCACGGTTGCAACCAATGCGTTCGGTAAAATGTGTCGTAACATAATACGAAAATCACTTACACCTAACAATTTAGCCGATTTTACATAATCTAATCCCCGTGTTTTTAAAAATTCAGCCCGTACAACTCCTGTCAAAGATGTCCATCCAAACAATAAAAGGACAATCAGTAATGTAACAAATCCGGGTTCAATTAAACTGGACACAATAATAAGAATAAACAATTGCGGTAAAGAACTCCACATTTCCAAAAATCGACCAATCAATAAATCCGTACGACCGCCGAAATATCCTTGTATTGCTCCAATCATAATACCAATTAAAGCTGAAAAAAATGTCAAGACAAGTGCAAAAACAAAACTCAACCGTAACGCATACAGCAATCGGGCCAAAACATCTCGTCCTTGATCATCTGTTCCTAACCAATGACGGCTATCCGGAGAAGATGGAAACGGATTCGGACTAAAATAATCAACAGTGTCATAATAATAAGGTATTATTGGAAAAACAGCCCACCCATCCGTTTTGATTTTTTCTTGTGTCAAAGCATCCGTATAAACAGCTTGTGTCGGTAAATTGCCCCCAACCATTTCATCAGATACAAACTGCATCATCGGAAAATACAATTTGTGTTGATACATTAAAACAAGTGGTTTACTATCCGCCAAGAAGGGAGCACAAAATGAAACACAAACAATGATAATTAACAGCCATAATGAAATATATGCCCGTTTGTTTTGTTTAAAAATTTGCCATTTAGAACACTTTTTAGCCGTACTCATTACACCATCCTTGAACCAAAGTGAATGCGAGGGTCAACAAGCGTGTAAACAAAATCACTCACTAAATTTAAAACCAATCCCATCAAAGCAAACAAATATAATGTACCAAAAACAACAGGATAATCCCTGTTTTGAACCGCCTCAAATCCTAACAAGCCAATACCGTCTAATGAAAAAATAACCTCAATCAAAACAGAACCCGTAAATAACATACTAATCAGCATACTGGGAAATCCGGCAATAACAATAAGCATAGCATTGCGAAAAATATGCCCATATAAAATACGATTAGGCGAAGCCCCTTTGGCTTTTGCTGTTATAACATATTGCTTACTCATTTCTTCTAAAAAAGCATTTTTTGTTAAAAACGTCAAACCGGCTAAACCACCGATTGTCATAGCCAAAACAGGTAAAACAAGATGCCACAGATAATCAATAACTTGTCGATACCATGAAAACGTTTCCCAATTATCTGATGTTAACCCTTTTAACGGAAACCAATCTAAATATCGTCCGCCGGCAAAGACAACAATTAAAAAAATAGCAAATAAAAAAGCCGGCACGGCATATCCGATTGTCAGCAAAAAACTACTGGTAATATCAAAAACAGATCCCTTGCGAAATGCTTTTCGAATACCTAACGGAATAGCTATCAAATATATCAACAACGTACTAAAAACACCCAGTGAAACGGATACCGGCATTTTTTCCAGTACCAAATCAATGACTTTTTTATCCTGATAAAAACTTTTTCCAAAATCAAATCGGATATAGTTCCACATCATATGCACAAAACGATCAAAGGCCGGTTTATCAAATCCAAATTGCTTTTCTAACTCTTTTCGTAATTGTTCTTTCATACCTTGTGTCCCACGATATAAAGACAAATCCGAATCGGTAACTATCATAACATCGGTATTATGACCTGTCATACGTGTTGTCATCCCTGTCGGTGTTGATTGTTCCATTTTCAACATCATCTGTTCAACCGGCCCTCCCGGAGCCAGTTGAACAAACATAAAATTTAAAATCATAATACCAAACAACGTAACGGGTATTAACAATAACCGTTTAATAAAATACGTTGTTTTTGAAGACAGTACCATTTCAATCCTTTTTTAATTGAACAAATCTTCAATTTGTACATTAGGGTCAAGAGGAGAATTGATACCAATAACATCAGAAATATGACGAATACCTTTTTCTCTTAATATTTTCGATAGTTCAGCATTCAATTTTTGAACGGCAGTCGGTCCTTGTGTGAATAAAAGAGTACCAACTTCGACAGCACTGGCACCGGCCGCTAATAAATCAAAAACATCTTGACCGGATTTAATACTGTCAGAGGCAATTAACGGAATACAACCATGTGTTCTTTTCCGAAATTCTTGTACCAACTTAATCATGCCATCACGTAAAACACATCCACAGATAAAAGCCGATTCGTCTAATGAATCTAATCCCTTTGACGAAACCAGACGCATATTTTTCTGCAAGGAACCATGTCCTGAAATAATAATACCATCCAAACCTGTTTTCAAAGCAATCTGAGACAAAGATTTTACCTCTAACGGTGTAATATCATACGGTACTTTTAACAAAATTTTTGGTGTACTGATAGGTGCAGAAATTTGAGCCGTTTGCTGAATAGTTTCAATCAATGGTCGCATAGATGATTCATCTGATAATAGTTGATATAAAGGCATACTGGGATGCGAAATATTGATAACCAAAAAATCACAAGACGGAGCAGCCTTTTGCGTCATCAATTCGTATTCAACTAAATAACCCGGACGTTCTTCCCCATTACCGATTTTCATTTCATCAGCATTATATGACAACATACTTATTCCGACAAAATGAGGCAAATACCGCCGTTGACTTAATTTAACGGCAGAACCGGTTAAATCATGTTCTTGTAAATTTTGTTTTAACGCATTCATTTTACGACCGTTTTTATAATACAAAGTCTGCTTATGATCCGGTATGGGACGCAATGTATAACTGCCAAACGTACAAAATCCTGCTCCTTGCTGTATCAAGGCATCCATTGTTGTCACATCAATATCCATATCAGCAGAAATACCGATAGGAGTTGTTAATTCAACATCAAACAATTTCGTTTTTAAATTTTCATAGTATTTTGTATCTTCGGCAAAAATTTGCTTTTTAACACCCCACGAAAACAAATTCGGTTGGTTGTCAGGATTTAAAATACCCAAAATCTTCCAATAAAGACCATACAAAAATTGTGTTGTGTTCATATCTCCCCCGTCTGTTAAGCTTCTTCTTTGTATATTGCTTTTAATTCTGTTACCCTATCCGGCATAATCTTTTTAAATAATGGTTCACTCAATTTAAAAGCCGTCCCTGCCTTCAAACCGGTTAAATACGATGACATCCTGCTGTCCGGAAAAGAAATATCTTGAGAAATTTCAAACAAATCCAGCATTTGCTTTGCTGTTTGAGGCATAATCGGAGCACTTAAATTAGCATACAATCTGATTAAATTAAGAGCCGTATTCAAAATAGTTGCCGCCCGATCCGTGTCTGTTTTAACAACTTTCCACGGTTCCGTTCGAGCAATATAATTATTACCGGAAACCCAAATTTCACGCAACGTTGCCATCGCTTTACGTAAATCCAAATTGTCCATATAAGAAGAATATTGACGAATAAGCGTATCCAATGTTTCATACAATTCTTCTTCTTCGGATGTAATCTGACTTAAAACAGGAATTTGTTGCCCAAAATTATTTGTTGTCATCTTTAAAACACGATTGATGAAATTACCCAATACATCATTCAAGTCTTTGTTAATTGTCATCGCAAATTGTTCAAATCCAAAATTTGAATCATCTGATTCCGGTGCATTTGCAATTAACCAATACCGCCAATAATCTGCCGGAAATTCTTTAATGGCATCATCCAAGAAAATTCCCCGATGAAGTGATTTTGAAAATTTACCACCGGCAAAATTTAAATAATTCATACCTTTAAGCATACTAACCTGCGTCCAATTTTCACCAGTTCCGCGTAAGGTTGCCGGAAAGGTAATCGTATGGAACGGAATATTGTCTTTACCCATAAATTCGGTATGAACAACATTATCCGGATTCAACCACCAATCTTCAAAAGAACGTTCAGATGGCCGTTCATCTGCCCATTGTTTTGTAATACCGATATAGCCGATGGGAGCATCAAACCACACATAGAAAACCTTTCCTTCAAATCCTTCTTTCGGGACAGAAAAACCCCATTTCAAATCACGCGTAATTCCACGTTCCTGTAATCCCTCTTTAAGCCATTTTTTAGCGATAGAATACGCAATATCAGGCCATATTCCTTTGCGGGTTTCAACCCAATCAGCTAATTCTTTTTCCAATTTTGGCAACTGCAAAAACAAATGTTTTGTTTCCCGAATTTCTAATTTATCACTGCCGGAAATAACACTGCGAGGCTGTATTAAATCAGTCGGATCTAACACCTTGGTACAATTTTCACATTGATCACCTTTGGCTTTTTCATAACCGCAATGCGGGCATGTTCCCATAACATAACTATCCGGCAAGTACCGTTTATCATCCGAAGAATAAACCTGTTTCGTAACTTTTTCAGCGATATAACCGTTTTGTTCCAATTCATTGTAAATCCGATAAACAATTTCTTCATTTTGTTGAGAACTGGTGCGTCCGAAATAATCAAAAGACAAATTAAACCCTTGATACATTTGAACGTGCAAATCGTGATATTTTTTACAATAATCTTCAACCGACATATTTTCTTTGGCAGCCCCAACTTCGGACGGTGTTCCGTGTTCATCCGTTCCGCAAATATATAAAACTTCTTCTCCACGACTACGCAAATAACGGGCAAAAACATCTGACGGTAACAAACAACCGATTAAATGTCCCAAATGAGGCAAACCGTTCACATAAGGCAATGCACTTGTAATTAAATGTTTTTTCATAAATATTCGTCCTTTCATTGTATAATTTTGGGAATAGTATATAAAAAAAAGATTAAAAGAGCAAGAGCTTCTTTATAAAAGGCTTGCTTTTTTCCAAAAAAAAGCGTATAGTGTCCGTATCATTTATTTTTATAACAAGAAAGGAAAAAATCATGGCTCGTGTAACCGTAGAAGATTGTGTCAATATTGTCCCAAATCGTTTTGATCTTATTTTAACGGCAGCAGGACGTGCTAAATCACTTGATTCGGGTGCTCCTTTAACGGTCAGCCGTGACAATGATAAAAATACAATTATTGCTTTGCGTGAAATTGAAGAAAAAACCATTGATGTTTCTCAAATCCGTGAAAACATGATTACAGGAATGCAACGTTACGCTCATCGTGAAGCTCCTGTTGAAACAACGGACTTAGCTGTTTTAGAAGGGGAAACATCCATTGAACAACTATACAGTGACGCTGAATTTGTCGATTCTGATTCTTTTCAGGTTGTTGATAGTACAGAAGCCTAACATAACGGAGCACCGGCATGCGTCAATATGAACTTGTCGAACGTGTAAAATCCTATGATCCTAATGCTGATGAAGAAGCATTGAATCGGGCATATGTTTTTGCTATGAAAATGCACACGGCACAAGTTCGTGAGTCCGGTGATCCTTATTTTTCTCATCCGCTGGAAGTTGCTGCCATTTTAACACAATATCGGTTAGATACGGCAACCATTGTGGCGGCATTACTGCATGACACAATGGAAGACACACCGGCTTCCTATGCGGATTTAAAAGAATTGTTCAGCGAAGATGTTGCCAATCTTGTTCGAGGCGTTACCAAATTATCCAAAGTTAAAATTCGAACGGAAGAAACAAAAAAAATCGAACAGGCTGAAAATTTTCAAAAACTGGTATTGGCAACCAGTACAGATATTCGGGTATTGCTTATCAAACTGGCGGATCGTTTACACAACATGCGAACGTTACATTTTTGCCAAAAGATAGAAAAACGCCAACGAATTGCTCGTGAAACATTGGATATTTATGTTCCGCTTGCCGAACGAATTGGTATGCAAACACTCAAAGATGAACTGGAAGATTATTCATTTCAAAATCTGTATCCGGAAGCTCATAAAAGCATTCAATCACGATTAAATTTTTTAAGTGAAGAAGGTAAACAAGACGTTGTTACCGTTATTCAACAACTTCAAAAAGATTTAGCCGAACACAATATCACGGCCGAAATCACGGGACGTGAAAAAAGACCTTACTCTATTTGGCGTAAAATGCAAAAACAAAATATTTCCTTTGAACAGGTTTGTGATGTGATTGCCTTTCGGGTTATTGTAGATGATTTAGCTGAATGTTATCAGGTACTTGGCATTATCCATACAAAATACCCCATGATTCCGGGGCGATATAAAGATTATATTTCAACACCGAAACAAAACGGTTATCGTTCTTTGCATACAGGGGTTATCGGTCCTTTAAATCGCCGGATTGAAGTTCAAATACGCACGAAAGACATGCACCAAGTTGCGGAATATGGGGTTGCAGCCCATTGGGAATACAAGCAAGGTACACACAAAGAAGGCACACAATACCGTTGGTTACGGGATTTATTGGATTTAATGAATCATTCATCAAACCCACATGAATTTTTGGAACACACCAAAATTGCAATGTACCAAGATCAGGTATTTTGTTTTTCGCCCAAAGGGGATTTAATTACGTTACCTAAGGGAGCCGGTCCGCTTGACTTTGCATATGCCGTTCACTCTCGAGTTGGAGATACATGTGTCGGAGCAAAAATAAACGGACAAATTAAACCACTACGAACCGTTTTAGCAAACGGCGACCAAGTGGAAATCATGACGAATAAAAATCAAAAACCATCTCCTGAATGGGAACACATTGCTGTTACAGCCAAAGCCAAAGCAAGCATTCGGCGTTTTATTCGGGCTCAACAATATGAAAAGAATTTGTCTTTGGGGCGTGAATACTTTAACAATGCCGCCAAAGAATATGGTATTACATGGACTGAAAAAGAATTACAACCCTATCTTTCACAATATAAACAAGATACTCCTAATGATTTACTGGCAGCAGTTGGTGCCGGCATTGTTCCTTTCCGTGAATTATTTTTACAAATACATCCGGAATGTGTTCCCTCCGGTTTTAAAAGAGCTATCTCTTTATTTAAAAAATCAAAATCAGATAAGGCTTTCGACCAAAAAATGCCGGTTACGGGTCTTATCAGCGGTATAGCATTAAAATTCGGAAAATGTTGCCATCCGGTTCCGGGTGATCCGATTGTCGGCATTGTTACAACAGGAAAGGATGTTACCATTCACACGAATGATTGTCCAACACTTCATCAATATACCGATGAGCCGGAACGATGGTTAGATGTGGATTGGAATGTTGATATCATTAAGGATAAGGTTTTACCTGTTCGTATTAAAATCACACTGGAAGACAAACCCAGCGTTATTACAGAAATGACCAATATTGTTTCTCAACACAATTTACCGATTGTGAATTTCAGCACTCAAAATAGAAGTAATGGATTTGCCGATATTGTTTTGGAAGTAGAAGTTAAAAACAGCGATCAAATTGATGTTCTTATTCAAGCATTACGTTCAAATAAACACATCGTTGACGTTCGCCGATTGAAAGCATAAACAAATGATTATCGGAATTGGTACAGATATTGTTCAAATAAAACGAATTTCTATAACTCGTCAACGGTTTGGGGAAAAATTTGTAAGACGTATTTTAACACTAAATGAACAAATAAAAATGAACACATTACAACCCCAACAACAAGATGCCTTTCTTGCGAAACGTTATGCCGGAAAAGAAGCCGTTGTTAAAGCATTAGGTTGTGGTATCGGGTCTTTGGCAACATGGCAGGAAATTGAAATTTTAAATGATTCACATGGGGCTCCTTATGTGCAGTTATCAGGGAAAACAGCCCAAACATTAGCCAATAAAATATCCTCCGCTCGGATTCATATATCTTTATCCGATGATAATAATGCTTTGGCTTTCGTTGTTATTGAAAACGGTTAATTATTATTTTTTGTCATAAAATGGGCAGAGAATCTGTCTCTGCCCTGTTTTTACAACACTTTTTCACAATAAAAATTGCCGTCTAAATCTGTCGTGACTTCTCGTTCGGATGACGTACAGGCTCGACAAATTTCTTTGGCTTTTGCTGAATTGTAAATTTGTGTTTTACCGGCACTACACGATACTTTAT
>JAFTSJ010000029.1 GCA_017467335.1 Alphaproteobacteria bacterium | reverse complement strand
CCAATGATATTGTGTATGAAGTGAATCTGCGTGCGACTGATGTTTGGCATAAATATCAAGAACAACCCCTGCCAGACCCAAGTGAGGATGGCACGGATTTTGATGAATTTCCGGATATGACAGGTACAGGGTACCCGATCTATATGACATCTCATCCGGACATTGCGTTTAAAACATATGTTGAAGGTGTTTCTTCTCGTGTGTGTAAAAATGTGGTCAATATGAACTTAAACGGTATTGTACAAGGGATTCAATTTGTGCAAGTTGCCCAAGGAGAGGGAGATTTAGTCAAATATACCGGTAATGCGTCCATTTGTGGAGAAGATGAAACGGATAATACCATCGTTTTTACGTCGTTTATTGATTCGGATACAGAAAAATCAGATGATAATCAAAATCAACATTGTGTTGAAGAAGGTGATTGTAGTGGTCTGTGTGCTCCTTTTACATGTGATAACAATATGGTATGTCGGGATAAATGTTATAATCTTGATGATACACCATATTGTTATGATGATGGAGCTGTGGGGCAATGTGTTGCTTGTACCAAAAATGAACATTGTGCTTCGTACGGAGATAATTATGTTTGCAATACATCAGAACATACGTGTCAACCCCTTCGTCAATGTGTTGATGGAGAATATCGGGCAAAAAGTGGTGCCTGTATTCCCTGTACAGATGTGAATGCCGTAGAAATCAGTTTGGATAAATATAACAATTTATCGTTGAGTATTAAAGATGATACAACCGGTCAGGAACAATGTAATGCTTGTAATGATACGCACACGGTTACGATTGATGAAGCAACAGGTGTTGCATATTGTGCGGTTGCATGTATTCGGGGTGTAACTTATGAATCAGAGAATGAAGGTTGTATCCCATGTCGTCAGAATGATGGAACCTTAAATGCCACTCGACATAGAATACCCAAAACCGAAAAAGCCCGATATTTATGTGAAGCCTGTGATTTAAAATGGACACATTCATTTTGGTATTCGACATGCGGTTTATATCCGGTCTGTGATTCAGGGCAATTTTTGGCGGTTGAAGCTCATATGAATTCGAAAACGGCTGCAGATTTTATTTGTAAAGATTGTACTCGTAATGAAGGTATCAGTTTGTATGGCGGTATTGTTGGTATTGATGATTTTTCTAATGAAATCACAAAAGAAAGTTTGGCTGCAGGTTGCAATAATTGTCCGGAATATACGAATGGTGTTTGGAGTAAACGAAAAGCCGTTGGTGAATCGTGTTGGCCGGTTTGTCAGGCAGGTTATTTCCAATCATCTAGCGGAACATGTTATTTATGCACAGATGAAACCAGTTATGCAATCAATACCGGAGGGACGGATGAAATTGATACAGAAGAGGAAAAAATGTGTATTGCATGTAATCGCATTGTCAGAAACGGGTACTGTTTATTTGAAAAACAGCCTGAACTAGGTGAATTTAGAGGGAAAGATGGAAATATTTATCCATGCAATTATTCAAATGTAAATTTTCCGATAGAAATTCTTGATGAAGCTGATTCGAGATGTGTTGCCAATTGCCGTAAAAAAGATGGTAAATACAGTAATGATGCAGACGCCGTTCCGGTACGCAACGTTCGGATTAAAGGGAATAAACAATATTGTGATAATGTTTGTTCGGATACACAATGGAAAAATAATAATGGTAATTGTTATCCTTGCTCAACAAATTACGGTAGTAATGCCTATCTGTATCATGGTTCACCTTCAAAAGAAGATTGTGAACCGGGTTGTTTGACAGCGGGAAAATATCGCCGTAAATATAATTCATTAGGATATTGTGTATTTGAGACATGTCCTTCAGCAACCGAAACAAATCCATATTATCAAGATGGTAACGGATATTGTCGATCTTGTAATGGAACCGCTACAACAGGAACAGATTTAGAAACATGTTCTCAATGTCCTAATCGCATATATGGGGATGGGAAATGTGCATTGATTGTTCCGGGGGAAAGCGGTATTTGTAATAGTGATAATTGGACAATACCTTCAACATTAGCCAGTGATTATCCAGATTTGTATGCCGAAGTGCAAGAATATGTTCGTGGTGAACATGATGGTTTGAAGTTTAGAAATAGTAATGACGGGTTGTGTTATGACTGCACAACGGAAAAAGCCATTCCGACAACTCAAAAACAATGTAACTTATGCAATACCAAAGTGTTACAACGCACATATAGTGGTGGTGTTTGTTCATTAGGTGGGTGTCAAACGAATGAATTTATGAATAATACACCCGATTGTGTCAAATGTACGCCTGATAGTGAACCAAGTTCCTATATCAATGCCACCTATCAGCTGAAATCAGGACATACGGCAACATGCGGACAATGCGGTAACCGTCAAGTTTTAACGGTTGGGTCAAACGGTTTTCAATATTGCGTTCCGAATGTTTGCATAACCGGTTCGGAATGGCAATCGGCAAACAACGGTAAATGTCAACTTTGTCAAGAAGATAATGCTATTCGTGAAATCGGAACGGAAGCGGTTTATCGTCAACAATGCGAAGCGTGTAATCGAGTTGCATTCAGTCAAGACGTAAGCGGAAAAACAGTTTGGTATTGTTCCAAACAAGCCGGTGATGGTTATTTTATTGATAGTTCGGGCAACATCAAAAACTGTTCAACGGCCGGTGACACACAAATTGTCAATACCAGCAAAGCGCGGAACATTTGTGAAGCAAGCGGATGTGATAGGGTGGTTCAAACGAATGGTGACGGTACAGTTTGGTGTATGAAAGAATAGAAAGTTAAAGTCGTATGTATTATTTAAAATGTCGTTGTTTGCTTTACCGAAAAACTTGAATTTTAACGGTGTCATGCATCGCATAATAAGTGTTGTTTTTTATTAAAAAAAATCAAAAAAGTGCTTGACATTTTGTTTGAAATATGGTTTAATTTCACTACTTTAAACAAGATTCGTGAAAACGATTCGTGATGATTTGTTTTAACGATTTTGTGATGGTTTTCAATGAAAAACAAGGAGTTATTCTTGCTTTTACTGTTGAAATTTGAGTGCTTTTATCTGCCCGAAATGGGTCGGTAAGAGTTTGTTTAAATAGGTAGAATAAAGGAAAAATTTAAATGCCTACAATTAACCAATTGATCCGGAAACCCCGGAAATCAAAACCGGTTCACAATAAAGTGCCGGCTATGCAAGCATGTCCTCAAAAAAGAGGTGTTTGCACTCGTGTTTATACAACAACACCGAAAAAACCGAACTCCGCTTTGCGTAAAGTTGCTCGTGTTCGTTTGACAAATGGATTTGAAGTTACCTGTTACATTCCGGGTGAAGGTCATAACTTGCAAGAACACTCTGTTGTTATGATTCGCGGCGGACGTGTAAAGGACTTGCCTGGTGTTCGTTATCATATTATCCGTGGTACACTCGATACGCAGGGTGTTGCTAAACGTAAACAAGCCCGTTCATTGTACGGTGCTAAACGGCCGAAATAAGTAAGGAGAAGGAAATATGTCTCGTAGACACGCAGCAGTAAAACGCGAAGTAACCCCTGATGCAAAATATAACAATACAGTGGTTGCTAAATTTATGAACAGCCTTATGTATGACGGTAAAAAAGGCGTAGCCGAAGATATCGTTTATGGGGCTATGACACAATTAGAAAATAAAATCAGTAAACCGGCTTTGGAAGTATTTTTGGAAGCTTTGAATAATGTCAAACCGACATTAGAAGTTCGTTCTCGCCGTGTTGGTGGTGCAACGTATCAAGTTCCGGTTGAAGTTCGTCCGGATCGTCAACAAGCTTTGGCAATTCGTTGGGTTATCAATGCCGCTCGGGGTCGTTCCGAAAAAACAATGATTGATCGTTTGTTCGGCGAATTGCAAGATGCTTACAATAATCGTGGTGCTGCCATTCGTAAACGTGAAGATACACACCGTATGGCTGATGCTAACAAAGCATTTGCTCACTTTAAATGGTAGGGGGATCTTATGGCACGTACTACACCAATTGAAAGATACAGAAATATTGGTATTATGGCACATATTGATGCCGGTAAAACAACAACAACGGAACGTATTTTGTTCTATACAGGTAAATCTCATAAAATCGGGGAAGTTCATGATGGGGCTGCCACAATGGACTGGATGGAACAAGAACAAGAACGTGGTATTACAATTACATCCGCTGCTACAACGGCTTTTTGGAAAGACCACCGTATTAACATTATTGATACGCCGGGTCACGTTGACTTCACGGTTGAAGTTGAACGTTGTTTGCGTGTGTTAGATGGTGCTATTACGGTTTTTGACGGTGTTGCCGGTGTTGAACCGCAATCAGAAACAGTTTGGCGTCAAGCAGATAAATACGGTGTTCCTCGTATTTGTTTCGCTAACAAAATGGATCGTATCGGTGCTAATTTTGATCGTTGCGTTGAAATGATTAAAACACGTTTGGGTGCACGTCCGATGGTTATGGCTTTGCCGATTGGTTCCGAAGCAAACTTTAAAGGTATTGTTGATATTTTGGAACAAAGAGCCATTATTTGGCAATCAGAAGATTTAGGGGCTTCTTTTGTTTATGAAGAAATTCCGGCTGATTTGAAAGAAAAAGCTGAACAATGCTATCGTGATATGGTTGAAATGGCTGTTGAAATGGATGATGATGCCATGGAAGCCTATTTGGAAGGTAATGAACCGGATAAGGAAACATTGAAAAAATGTATCCGTAAAGGAACGATTTCTCAATCCTTTATCCCTGTATTCTGTGGTTCTGCTTTTAAAAATAAAGGTATTCAACCGTTGTTAGACGCCGTTGTTGCTTATTTGCCTTCACCGGTTGATATTCCGCAATCAAAAGGTATATTGGTCGGTTCTGACGCTGAATATGTTTGTGCTTCTGTTGATGATAAACCGTTTGCCGGTTTGGCATTTAAGATTATGACAGACCCGTTTGTTGGTTCTTTAACATTCTTACGTGTTTATCAAGGTACGTTGACAAGCGGTACATATGTTACAAATACAGTTAAAGATAAAAAAGAACGTATTGGTCGTATGTTGTTAATGCATGCTAACCATCGTGAAGAAATCAAAGAAGCTCAAGCCGGTGATATTGTTGCTTTGGTTGGTTTGAAAGATACAACAACCGGTGACACATTGTGCGGTGACGGATTAAAAGTTGTTTTGGAAAAAATGGACTTCCCTGATCCGGTTATTGAAATTGCTGTTGAACCGAAAACAAAAGTTGACGTTGAAAAAATGGGCTTGGCTTTGAATCGTTTGGCTATGGAAGACCCTTCTTTCCGTGTTACATCTAATACTGAAACAGGTCAAACTGTTATTAAAGGTATGGGTGAATTGCACTTGGAAATTATTGTTGACCGTT
Organism: Alphaproteobacteria bacterium; assembly: GCA_017467335.1. GTDB lineage: Bacteria > Pseudomonadota > Alphaproteobacteria > CAAHEQ01 > UBA3637 > RGIG4140. The sequence goes on along the minus strand of JAFTSJ010000029.1, from coordinate 6,194 downwards.
TAAAACGTGAATTTAAAGTTGAAGCAAACGTTGGGGCTCCACAAGTTGCTTATCGTGAAACAATTTCTCGTGAATATGACGAAGATTACACACATAAGAAACAATCTGGTGGTTCCGGTCAATTTGCTCGTGTTCGTATTAAGTTCTCACCGTTGGAACCGGGTTCAGGATTTGTCTTTGAAAATACGGTTGTTGGCGGTTCAGTTCCGAAAGAATACATTCCGGGCGTTGAAAAAGGTTTGCGTGCTTCATTAGAAACAGGTGTTTTGGCCGGTTTCCCTTGCACAGACTTTAAAGCAAACTTGTATGACGGTGCTTACCATGATGTTGACTCCAGCACAATGGCTTTTGAAATTGCTGCTCGTGCTGCTTTCCGTGAAGGTATGGCAAAGGCCGGTCCGAAATTGCTTGAACCGATTATGAAAATTGAAGTTGTAACACCGGAAGATTACATGGGTGATATTATCGGTGATTTGAACTCTCGCCGTGGTCAGGTTTCAGGTATGGACCAACGTGGTAATGCTCGTGTTATTGATGCAACTGTTCCGTTGGCAAATATGTTTGGTTATGTAAACAATTTGCGTTCAATGAGTCAAGGACGTGCTCAATACACAATGGTATTTTCACACTATGCAGAAGTACCTCAAATGGTAGCAGATGAAATTAAAGCAAAAGTTGCTGGTTAAGAAAGGTTATAATTATGTTAGAAAACCAAAATATTAGAATTCGTTTAAGAGCGTTCGATCATAGGTTGTTGGATCAATCAACCCGTGAGATCGTCAATACAGCCAAACGGACCGGTGCCGAAGTTGTCGGACCGATTCCGTTACCGACTCGTATTGAAAAATTTACAGTGAACCGTTCCGTACACGTTGATAAAAAATCACGGGAACAGTTTGAAATTCGTACCCACAAGCGGGTGCTCGACATTATTGATCCGACACCGCAAACAGTTGATGCTCTAATGAAATTAGACTTGGCTGCGGGTGTAGATGTTGAGATTAAAGTATAAGGAAGAAAGACTATGCGTTCAGGAGTAATTGCAGAAAAAGTCGGCATGATGAGTTTGTTCCAAGAAAACGGAACTCAAATTCCGGTAACTGTCTTAAAAATTGACAGTACGGTTGTTGATGTTCGTACAATGGAACGTGACGGTTATGTCGCTGTTCAGTTGGGATCCGGTAAAGCAAAAGCAAAAAACGTTGCTAAACCGCAACTCGGACATTTTGCCAAAGCAAACGTAGAACCAAAGAAAACATTGGTTGAATTCCGTGTTTCTGAAGATTGCGTTTTGCCAGTTGGTGCCGAACTGAGTGCCAGCCACTTTGTTGTCGGACAAAAAGTTGATGTTACAGGTACATCTATCGGTAAAGGTTACGCCGGTGTTATGAAAAAATACCATTTCGGCGGTGACAATGCCACTCACGGTGTATCCAGAACACACCGTGCCGGTGGTTCAACCGGTCAACGTGAATGGCCTGGTAAAGTTTTCAAAAACGTTAAAATGCCTGGTCAAATGGGTAACAAACAAGTAACGGCTCAAAATTTGGAAGTTGTTTCAGTTGATGAAGCCCGTAACCTGATTATGGTTAAGGGTAGTGTTCCCGGTTTTGATTCGTCTATTGTAACAATCAAAGATTCAGTAAAGATTTCAAAACAACCGACTTTGCCGCTTCCGGCTGGTTTAAAAGCTCAGGCTGCTGTTGAAACATCTGCTGAAACAGAAGTAAAGGAATAAGCCATGAAATATGATGTAATCAAATTAGACGGACAATCCGTAGGGTCAATTGACTTGGCTGATTCTGTATTTGGTGTTGAAGTACGGGAAGATATTCTTGCTCGTGTTATTCAATGGCAATTAGACAAACGCCGTGCCGGTACTCACAAAACAAAAACAGTTGGTGAAGTCAGCGGTTCAGGTGTAAAACCATTTAAGCAAAAAGGTACGGGTCGTGCTCGTCAAGGTTTGGACAGAGCTCCTCAAATGCGTCACGGTGGTGTTGTATTTGGTCCGGTCGTCCGTTCACATGCTTACGGTTTAACAAAGAAAATCCGCGCTTTAGGTATGCGTGTTGCTTTATCATTAAAAGCCAAAAACGGTAAATTGGTTATTGTTGATGATTTGACAGCTGAAAAACCGAATACAAAAGCATTACAAAACATTTTCAATCAACATGGATGGAAATCTGTTTTGTTTGTTTCCGGTGAAACAGTTGATACAAATTTCGCTTTATCCGCTCGCAACATCATTAACACTGATGTTTTACCGTCACAAGGTGCGAACGTTTATGATATTATCCGCCGTGATGTCTTGGTATTATCCAAAGATGCCGTGGCTAATTTGGAAGGTCGTTTGAAATGATTAAGAAAAACAACACAACAGTAACGGCCGAATCATATGATATTATCCGCCGTCCTGTTATTACAGAAAAGGCAATGAAGAGTTCTGAACACAATCAAGTCGTCTTTTTGGTTGACTTGAATGCAACAAAACCGCAAATCAAAAAAGCAGTTGAAAGCGTGTTCGGTGTAAAGGTAACAGCGGTTAACACATTACGTCAGGAAGGTAAAACAAAAACTTTCCGTGGTGTAAAAGGTGTTCGCAATGAAACAAAGAAAGCAATCGTTACTTTGGCAGAAGGTCAAAGTATTGATGTGACAGCGGGGATTTAGTTATGGCTTTAAAAACATATAAACCTACAACCTCAACAGTCAGACATTTGGTCGGTATTGATCGTTCTGACTTGCACAAAGGTGCCCCTGTTAAAACATTGACGGAAGGTCAATCTCGTACAGGTGGTCGTAATAATCATGGTCACATTACATCACGTCGTCGTGGTGGTGGTCACAAGCAAGCATATCGGATTATTGACTTTAAACGGAAAAAATTTGATATGCCGGCAACTGTCGAACGTTTGGAATATGATCCGAACAGAACGGCTTTCATCGCTTTAATCAAATATGAAGACGGTGAATTGTCATATATTTTGGCACCGCAACGCTTGGGTGTCGGTGATACGGTTGTTTCATCACAACATGCCGATATCAAACCGGGTAATGCTATGCCGTTGAAAAATATGCCGGTTGGCACAATTGTTCATAACATTGAATTAAATCCGGGACACGGTGGTCAAATCGCTCGTTCAGCCGGTTGTTATGCTCAATTGATTGGTAAAGACTCCGGATATGCTCAAGTTCGTTTGAACTCCGGTGAGTTGCGTTTAATTCGTGGTGAATGTTTGGCTTCCGTTGGTGCAGTTTCCAATCCGGATAACCAAAACACGGTTATGGCAAAAGCTGGTCGTGCTCGTTGGAACGATCGCCGTCCATCTGTCCGTGGTATCGCAATGAACCCTGTTGATCACCCACATGGTGGTCGTACAAACGGTGGTCGTCAACCTGTTTCACCATGGGGATGGCAGACTAAGGGTAAGAAAACACGTAACAATAAGCGGACAGATTCGATGATTATTCGTTCTCGTCACGCAGTCAAGAAATCCTAAGGAGGCATAGATGACAAGATCCGTATGGAAAGGACCGTTTGTTGATGGCTATCTGTTAGAAAAAGCAGAAAAAGTTAAAGCATCTGGTCGTCATGAAGTAATTAAGACTTGGTCGCGCCGGTCAACAATACTTCCACAATTTGTGGGCTTGACTTTTGCCGTATATAATGGTAAAAAGTTTATCCCGGTTTCAGTAAATGAAAACATGATTGGGCATAAATTTGGTGAATTTTCACCAACACGCACATTCCCGGGCCATACCGCAAATGACGCAAAAGCAAAGAAAGCAGGTAAGAGATGACAGAAGTAGTTAAAAAAGCAAAAGCGAAAGCACGCACATTGCGTATTTCTCCACGCAAATTAAATTTGGTGGCAGAATCCATTCGTGGTTTGAAGGCTGATAAAGCACTTGCTCAATTAACTTTTTCAACAAAAAGAATTGCTGAAGAAGTCAAGAAAGTTTTAATGTCTGCCATTGCCAATGCAGAACACAATCATAATATGGACGTTGACCGTTTGGTTGTTTCTGAAGCATATGTTGGTAAGGCCATGGTCATGAAAAGATTTCAAGCCGGTGCCAAAGGACGTGCAAATCGTATTATCAAACCATTCTCGAATTTAACAATTATTGTTGCCGAGAAAGAAGTTGCTCCAAAAGCAGAAAAAGCTAAAAAAGCAACGAAAAAAGTGGTTACTAACAAAGAGGAGAAAAACTAATGGGTCAAAAAGTTAATCCAACAGGTTTACGTCTCGGCATTAACCGCACATGGGATTCACGCTGGTTCGCTGATGCCAATTATGCGGACTTATTGCATGAAGACATTAAAATTCGTGAATTTTTAACGAAAAAATTGGCTGCTGCCGGTATCAGTCACATTGTGATTGAACGTCCTGCCAAAAAAGCAATTGTTACAATCTATTGTGCCCGTCCGGGTGTGATTATCGGTAAAAAAGGACAAGACATTGATTCTTTGAAAAAAGAATTAACAGCTATGTCACAAAACAACGAAGTTAGCGTTAACATTGTTGAAGTCCGTAAACCAGAAATCAATGCCAAATTAGTTGCTGACAATATTGCACAACAATTGGAAAAACGTATTTCTTTCCGCCGTGCTATGAAACGGGCAGTTCAATCTGCTTTACGTCAAGGTGCTGAAGGTATTCGTATCAATTGTGGCGGTCGTTTAGGCGGTGCTGAAATTGCTCGTGTTGAATGGTACCGTGAAGGACGTGTTCCTTTGCACACATTGCGTGCAGACGTTGATTATGGTGTAGCAACTGCTCACACGGCGTATGGTACATGTGGTATTAAAGTTTGGATTTACAAAGGCGATATCATGGCTCATGATCCGATGGCTCAGGATAAACGTCTTTCCGAACAACGTTAAGTAAAGGATAAGTAAAATGTTAAGTCCAAAAAGAACAAAATATCGTAAAGCATTTAAGGGTCGTATTCATGGCGACGCTAAATCAGCTACAACATTAGATTTCGGTAGTTTTGGTTTAAAAGCATTAGAACCGGAACGTATTACGGCTCGTCAAATTGAAGCAGCCCGTCGTGCCATTTCTCGTGCTATGAAAAGACAAGGACGTCTTTGGATTCGGATTTTTCCGGATGTTCCTGTTTCCAAAAAACCACCTGAAGTTCGTCAAGGTAAAGGTAAAGGGTCACCGGAATACTGGGTAGCTCGTGTTAAACCGGGTCGCATCATGTTTGAAGCAGACGGTGTTTCGGAAGAAATCGCACGTGAAGCCTTCCGATTGGCATCTATGAAATTGCCAATCAAGACACGTTTTGTTGTCAGAACGGCTGATGAAGAAGTCTAATTGACGATAGAAGATAAAAAACGGTTGCTGTTGAAAGACAGTAACCGTTTTTTTTATCGGATTGTGATACCGTCATCGTATTATATTATGTAAATCATTTTATTGAACTTGTGATGATGAATAAGGGGTCGATGATAAATGAATAGAAGAAAAAAAATATATTCAAAAAGAAGGTGGCATATAATCAGATGACAATTCTGCTGTAAAAAAATAAGAACGTAAGAAAAGATGTGTTGATTAAAAATGAAAAATTGCTATACGGCTATAACACGGATAACTCGATATTTATTTACAGTCGGACAGATTTTTCTTTCCAATAATTGAAACTTGATTTTTAATAGTGATAAATGCCCCTTTTTTTCTGTTATGTTAAACTTATTTCAGCACCTCATCGGGTTATGGCGGGGTGCTCTATCGTCAAAAGACCCTGAATCAAGTTCAGGGTGACAGTGGGTGGACGGGGTGCTATGTTATCAAAAGACCCGCTCACTTTCCGTCATGCTGAACACCACCCCCTACCGTCATGCTGAATTTATTTCAGCATCTTATTAAGTTATGGCATGGTGCTATACGTCAAAAGACCCTGAACCAAGTTCAGGGTGACAGTGGGGTGGTTAGAGTGCCGTGTCGTTCAAAAACCCGCTCACTTTCCGTCATGTTGAACACCACCCCCTACCGTCATGCTGAATTTATTTCAGCATCTCATGGAGTTGTGGCATGGTGCTTTATCGTCAAAAGACCCTGAACCAAGTTCAGGGTGACGGTGGGTGTGGCATGGTGCCGTGTCGTTAAAAGCTCCGCTCACTTTTCGTCATGCTGAACACCACCCCCTACCGTCATGCTGAATTTATTTCAGCATCTCAT
>JAFTSJ010000028.1 GCA_017467335.1 Alphaproteobacteria bacterium | reverse complement strand
AGCCCCCGGTAAGGATTGTGAAACCAATGAAGAATGTGCCGATTCGGCAGGGGGTTATTGCCATGCTGACATGGGTATTTGTTACGATTGTCCGGACGGAAAAGAACCGAACGAATCACGTACATTTTGTAATCCGATTTGTGAGACGGAAATCGAAAGCGAATGTTGGTCGGGCGAATATCGGTGGTGTTGTGGCGGAAACACGATTTGCGGAGAAACGGTTGGCGAATGTCCTGAATCGGATGGTTTTTGTAAATATCAGTTTGAAAATATGGAAATGAAAGCGAAAGCCGATTGTTCATATCAAGTATCCGCTGATGAAATGATATTGAGTGCCAATTGTTCGTTTAACGTATCAGATGAAGCAATGAATATGCACACCAATTGTTCGTTTAATGTGTCATCTGATGTTATGACCTTAGCAACCAATTGTGCGTTTAGAAACGGTCTTGCCGGTGACGGTGAAACATTAAATATGGCTGTTGAAGGAACGTCTTGCCCTTCGGGACAATATTGTTATTTATCTTTTAAAACAAGTGATTGTACATCGGCTGTATCAGCAAGCGGTGCGGATATTATTTATGGTGTTTGTACAGATATAAATAACAAAAATGCGTCTTGTGCTGTGCAGAAGGCAACATCAGGAGAGATGGTTACGGCAGATAAAAGTTGTCCATCGGGACAATATTGTTATTTATCATTTAAAAATGATTCTTGTACTGCCTCAGCCGGTAGTAACTATTCAGGAACACTTTACGGCGTTTGTACTAACATGAATGAAAAAAATTCTTCTTGTACAACAGATATGCCTTCATCGGGAGAAATGGTAACGGAAGATAAAGGCTGTCCATCGGGACAATATTGTTATTTATCGTTTAAAAACAATATGTGTACCAGTGCAGCAGATGCAAAATATACGGGAACGTTGCATGGCGTTTGTGCTTTTATGGATAATAAAAATCCATCGTGTTCGTTAAACTTACCCGATGGTCAAGAAATGGTTGAAGCCGTTGATGATGCGTGTCCACCTAACCAATATTGTGCGTTATCGTTTGGTTCTGAAACATGTTCGGGTGGCATAAGTGCCAATCAGACCGGTAAAATTTTCGGAGCTTGTGCGGATATGGATAGTACAAATACCTCATGCAAAATGGACATACCGGATTGGGAAAAGATGTTATCCGTTCAAACAGATTGCCCGAAACAACAATATTGTTATTTAGCGTTTAAATCGAAAGGATGTACCGATACGGCAGATGCTAAAGGCAGTAATCCGCTTTGGGGCGTGTGTTTAGATATGGATTACAATTTAGGTGATTTGGAAGAATGTCCGATAGTGGAATAATAAGTAATGAGCAGAAGTGATAAATTACCGATATACATAGCAACCTATCAACTGATACGGGATATCCATCAGTACAGTTGCAAATTTTCACGGGAACATAAATACACATTGGGAAATACACTGAATGAAACAGCATTAGAATTATGTGCTCTTATTTCTCAAGCCAATCATAGTGAAGACAAGTCAATATATATTGATACATTTATGTTTCAGTTAGAAAAAACACGGGTTTGTTTGCGATTATGTGCTGATTTAAATTTAATCAGTTGTCGTGCTCAATCCTATTTAGCACAAACAATGGAAATAATTACGACTCAGGCAACCGCCTGGTCAAAAGCAGAAAGGAGAAAGAAATTGTCAAAAATAAGTGCCGGAATCAAAGACAATGGCTAACCCGTTACTTTGAGTGAGCAAGTGTTTTATTTTAAAAGGGTCAGTCACCGAATGTCTTTGGTATATAAAAAAGTATTGACTATCCGTGGAGGCGGTTTCCTCCAACTTTATAGCGGTGTAGCTCCGCCTATAACGTTAATCTTAATAATGGTAATGTGAACACAAACACACGAACCAACAATAACAACGCCTTGTGTTATTAACCCCGCCTTTAAAATAAAAAAATCACTATGGAACAACTTACTTTTAATCACTTATTATCAGATATTACATTGGAGGAAGTATTTCAAGCCTATTTTGAATGCAGAAAACATAAACGCCGTAGTATGTCTGCTTTAAAATTTGAAACGAACTATGAACAAAATCTGATAAACTTATGGAAAGACATTACGCAACATACGTATCATGTTGATTCGTCTAATGCTTTTATTGTTCGGCATCCTGTCCTCAGAGAAGTTTTTGCGGCAAACTTTCGGGACAGGATTGTCCATCATTTAGTTATTGGTAAATTATTACAGATATTTGAATCAGTTTTTTACAATCATTCTTACAGTTGTCGAGTTGGAAAGGGAACGTTATTTGGAATACGATGTATTTATGATATGCTGTTGGAATGTTCTCGTCATTTTACACAAGATTGTTTTGTGTTACGCCTCGATATTCAAGGATTTTTCTTTCATATTGATAAAACTGTTTTATTTAACAAGATAGAAAAACTTGTGCATACACAATATCATCATACAAACAAAGAACAAATTTTATATCTTATAAAAGAAATTTTATCCGATAATCCCATTCAGCATTGTCATTATCAAACATCATTATCGGAATGGAAAGATTTACCCCCATCAAAAAGTTTGTTTTTTGCTGATTTAAATTGCGGATTACCTATCGGTAATTTAACCAGTCAGATTTTTGCAAATTTTTATTTGAATGATTTTGATTATTATGTGACTTCGCTGGATTCTCAATTGTTTTATGCGCGATATGTCGATGATTTGATTTTTATTCATCCGGATAAAAATTTTTTATATGCCGTTAAAGAAAAGGTAACGAATTATTTGAAATCAGAATTGCATTTAACCATACATCCGAAAAAAGTTTCATTACAACATTATGCCAAGGGATTTTCCTTTACCGGTGCGTACATCTTACCGAATCGTATTTATCCGTCTAAACGATTGCAAAAAACATTTTATCAAAAAATTGAACAATTAAATCAAGAATGGAAGCAAACGCCTTCTTGTCAATATAACATAACGTTAATTGAAAAAACACGTTCCACGTTAAATTCGTATTTTGGTATGTTGCGTCATTTTAATTGTTGGCGAGTTAAATTAAAAGCATGGAATATGCTTTGTTCGGAAATACGAGATGTTTTTTCATCAGATATGAATTTTACAAAGGTTTCTGTTGATACAATTTTGAATAATAAATTGAAATTAAAAAGGCAGAAACGATTAACGGCGTTTGCTCGCCCGGGAAGGAACAGAAAAAAAGTTTTTTTTGCTCCTGTTTCGGGTTATGCGGGCAAAAAAAGGCAACAAAGGAGGTCATTTATCGAAAAATAAGACATTGAAAGTATTAAAAGACATTGTGAATATTGAAAGATTGTCAGGATTAGAATGGTTGGGTTGTGAAAAGGCGTACTCACATTCCGTCATGCTGAACTTTTTTCAGCATCTCATGAGGTTGTGGCAGAGTGCTTTATCGTCAAAAGACCCTGAACCAAGTTCAAGGTGACGATGGGTGTGGCAGGGTGACGGTGGGAATAAAATGATGATGAAAAAATTGTCATAACGAATTGTAATACACCAATCTTTCAACTCAACAATCTTTCAAACAAATATCAAACATAAACAACCAAAAAACAAACGGAGGAAAACATGAAAAAATTATTATTGATATTAGCATTAACAGTGGCATTACCGAGCATGGCATATGCCAAATGTGACGGTGGAACGGAAAAACCGGGTAAAAATGGACACGTTTATTGTATCAGTAACCAAACAATGAACTGGTGGAGTGCGTTTGCGTGGTGTAAGGCTAACGAACGTCATCTGGCAACGTTGGATGAAGCTTGTAATAATCAAAGTTGGTCAGGGGGATGTACAAATATGCAAATTAGCATGGATAAATATGCGTGGACAGCGATAGCGTCAGGTGATAGCTCCGCCTATAACGTTGGTCTTAATTCTGGTTATGTGTACCCAGGCACTCGAACCCTCAATTACTCCGCCTTGTGTTATTAACCCCGCTTTTATAATACTACTTATGAAAGTTTAAATCCGCCTTTTACAGGCGGATTTATCTTGTCCCTTTTATTTAAAAAAAGGGACAAACAAAGAAATCTGAAATCCCCCGCAACACATAAAAAAACACCCACAAAGGGTGTTTTTTAATGGTTGCGGGGGTGGGATTTATTCGCAAGGCTCACCCTAAAGGGCTGTCTCGCAGGCTCGACATTGGCTACGCCCGAACCTCACTTCGTGAGCTTCATCCCCACCGCGTAACGCATAAAAAAACACCCATAAAGGGTGTTTTTTAATGGTTGCGGGGGTGGGATTTGAACCTCACGACCTTCAGGTTATGAGCCTGACAAGCTACCGGACTGCTCTACCCCGCGACAAGTTATACCGAAATATAACATCTTTTTTATCCTATGTCAAGTGTTTTTTTTGATTTTTGAAAAAAATCTTTTCTATTTATTGCCGGGGATGTTCTAAAGCACGCATTATCATACCCGCTTTTTTTAGGCGAGTTGCACAAAATATTTTCATAGGCGTATGACCCGTGTATTTTAACGGATAATTACCAATTTCCGGATAGGGAATATTATCAACCATAATACCAATACTACCGTTTTCAGCTCGCTTTCGTAATAATGTATTATATTCTTGTTGTAAAACAAAAGACCGTTTTAATAAACCGTCCAGAATTTTTTCATAACCGGCATCTGTACAATCTAACTGAACAAAATAATCGTTCATTTGATGGAATACACTTACTTTTTTATCAGATAAACATAATTGAAATCTTTTTAATCTTCGGGCTAGGGGGGTGCGTTTTGCAAGGTTTTGTAAAAAGGTATTATCCGTATTTAAAGCATGTACCTGTTCTTGAAATTGTTCAAGAAAACATCGTTGAAAATCATTATTTTGCCATACATCCCAAAATGATGAATATGATGAAAGCATAGGGTAATTCGGTAATGTTTCTTTGTTTTCTATCGCTTTTGATATTTTTTGAATTTCAGAACGAATGAACGGATAACGTAATTCTAATTCATCAACAATTTGATACCCCATAATACCGCATAATTCATTGACAACATAAAACAAATCATCATTCTTATCAAATAAGGCAAGACATGGCGATATTTTTTCATGTTTTAGACAAAGAGTACCTTGTTTAAGGACGTCTTGAATTTCTTCTTGAAAGCCTTTTGACTGAAAAATTGTTGTTGCAATTTTCGGATGTTTTGCACATAATCCGTTTAATATAAAAGGGTCATAAAAAATACCTTCTAAATCAAATTTCCATGTCGGAAAACAAACAGTGTTACAGGGTACCTTGACGGTAATTAAAGAACAATCTCCCCGAGCAAAAACCAGTGCGTGTTGTAAGGCTTGACGTACGTTTGTCCATACAAAAAATCCGTCCTCTTGTTTACCTTGCCGTGTTCCATAATGAGGAATAACACCCTCTCGCAACAAAATATCAGACATATCCGTTGAATAAGGATTATATTCTGTTTTTGCTGTTATATGGTAAAAAACATATTGTTTTTTTAAAGAAGTATTCATGTATATTCAGATGATGTTTTATCCACGAGTATTAACTAACATATCATGTACAGCAGGGTGTATCTGATGGACAAGAACAATTTTTCTGTCAACTGTAAAAACAATGTTTTTGTCATTAGAAAAGGATTGATATGTAAGCGGTACTTCATGTTCTTCTTCTAAATTTTTTAAAAAATTCCAATGATTTGAAAACAATGTATATCGTTGCTGTAATTGATCCTTATACGTATCAATACCGGCAAATCTGTTGATGGATAATCCTCTTTCAATACAAAGTTGAACAAGCGATTCGCTTGCCCGCGCAGGACCGTAAAATTGAATAACATCTTCCAATGTATAACCGGATTTCAAAATATTTCGAATTGATTCATCTTGTTCGTGTTTTCTTTTGAATGTTTGACGGTCTTTTTGTACACAAGTCAGCAATTGCGATACATTGGTAACATTATTTTCATGAATCATTGTTAATAAGTCGTTATTTTTTTGGATAACCAATCGTAATTTATGTGCCGGAGCCAACATCGTTACCTTTTCATGATATATCGTTGCTTCGCCTTCTGTTGTTTGATTTGTCGGTTCCGATGTTTCAATGGCAAAATTATCGGTATCAAATCGCTTTAATTCATTTAAGAGATGGCGTCTTCTTTGGTAGCCCCACAATCCCAATACTCCTAACGATGTTAATCCGAGGTATTTTGTTGTGTTATACGTATCATTTTGTGCATACATATCATGTGCAAAAGAACCAACTGTTGCACACGTCAACATGGTTGAAGCTAAAAATAATCCTCTTAAATGTGATACCATTGAATTTTTACGAACAGTTTGATTAACAGCAAATTGAATATCGTTTTCATGAATGAATAAACGGGATAATTTGTAATCGGATAATCGACCGATTAAGTGATGGTATATCTGATGGAACAAATCAATAATGTCGGCGTCATGCTGACAGCGTTTGACATCTTGGTATAAATTAGCTAAATGATAACAGCCCATCATTTGAACTTGATTATCTTTTTCATGACTTTGACAAAAAATATTTTCCATGCTGTTGTTATTGCGAACGCACTGAAAAACGTCACATAAAGCTTTGTATGCGGCCTTTTTGGGGGGAATGTTTTTTTCGGTATTATATTGGCTGAATAAAGACATAAACATTTGTTGAACATTTGCTCCGATAATGTTATATTCTTCATCCGTTATGGTACACGGTAATATCGGTAATAATCGCCATTTTTTTGCCAAAGGAAGTGATAAAAGATATTTATCACCGACCAATTGTATATCCTTATTTTCAAAAGCGGTCAAATCCGATAATTGAAGTTGATAATATTTTTGGCGAAAATGACGCATTTTAGATATAAACAAGCCTAATCCGACAACACCTCCTAACATCGACCAAAAAGGAATATCAATCGGTAATGTTGCAACAACCCCCGTGCTGGCATATGGTAATGCGGATATAATATCTGATTTTAATTGATTTATTTTTGACATAAGGTAACCTTTCCGTATTTATGGTTTTTTTCTATCATATTTTTGAATATTTGTCAATGTTTAATATCCTCTGTTAAAAATGAAAAGTTTTTTGCTTGACAGCCATTTGATGTTTATTTATAGTTTGCAGTAGAAATAAATAACAAAGGAACACGTCATGCACAAAAGATTAAAAAAACAATTATGGTATTCATTTCTTTTTTTTGTTGCGTTGGGATATTGTTTGACTCCCTTTTCGGGTTATGCAACAAATCAGATATATGCTGAAAATTCATTGTCAGATATCCAAACAACGGATGGTCTTAAATCATCTTATTTCGTCCCATGGGCTCAAGGATTTTTTCAAAAAGCCCATAATTCTCAAAATATCGGGTTTGATTCGTATGCAAAAGGAATGGTTTACGGTGTTGATGCACAGATAAACGAAAATTGGCTTGTTCGACTGGGTTATACCCGTTCTCATGTTAAAACGCAGGAAGTAACGCAAAAAACAACAAGCAACGGGGATAATTATTTTTTACAAGTCAAATATCAACCGCAAAAATGGTATGTTCAAACATCTGTTAATTACGGTCATCGTAAAAATAAGTATCGGTCGGATGATTTTATGGCTCACAATCGATTAGATACGTATGCGGCTGAATTTTTATCGGGTTACCATTTCGGTATCGCTCACAATTATTCAGGTATTCGATATCATTATTCAAAACCGTCTGCGTATATATCGAATAACGAACGATTTGATGTTAAAAACACACAAATTTTAACGGCTACCATCGGAACGGAAGTTTCTAAACAAATCAAGCAAAATTCTTACATGTATTGGCAACCGGCTTTTCGGTTATCCGGCTCATATGATTTTATATCTGATAATTCTGCGGCAACGGTTTTTGTTCCCAATGCTTATACATCTTTTAATGTGGATACATATCGTTTGCATAGAGCTTCACTACAAACAGGCATTGGTCTGGCAACACAAATCGGTCAGTTACGGTTATCGGTTGATTATGATCTTGATTGGCGAGTTAGCCATTTAACCCAAACAGGATTGATTAAGATACAATACACGTTTTAATCAATGCTTCCACGGTATTGTATAAAACATGTTGACGAACAGGTGTTTTTTTGATATAATGACAGAAATGGTGGATTAAGCAAGGAGTTGAAATATGAGTGAAAGTGGATTGAGCAAGGTTGCTAGGGAGGTTGCACAAACGACATCAAATGCTCATAAAACGGTTGAGCAAGGAAAAAAAGCTTATGAGCAAGGCAACGAAATTATGAGAGCATTATTGCCGTCTGATAATGGGGAAAATGGTCAATCGGCAACGCATTCGCCACAAGGAACGCTTATTCCGAACGGTACCTGTATCATTATTCCAGCGGAAGTCAGTATCACGCAAAAACCCCGTTATCTTGGTAAGCATGTTTATCAAAGTATTGTTAATTTGCTGAATGGAAATGCGGATTGTGCCAATGTGATTATTATTGGCGAAAATGGTCAACCATCACCGTTGATTTACGATTCAACACCAAATGGTCTTGTGCTCAAGGGGACAAATACGCCTGTTCCGTTTAATTATGATGAAATGAACGGGGTTAAAACGCCGACAGCCGTTGCGTTGACTGAAAGGGAATTGCAAGCAATCGCAAAAGGTATGCAAAAAAAGGGAACGGGTAAATTTACCACATCTGATCAAGGGGAAGCCGAAGATGCCGATAATCGTCCGTGGTATGTTCGTTATTGGCAATTGTTGGTTTTAGCGGGTGTTTTGGCAATAGCCGGTATTACAGGTTTCTTGATGAAAAAGAAATACAACAAACAAGAAAAAGATTTTAAAAATCAAATGACTTCATTAAATGAACAAAAGGAAAATCTTCAAACTCAAATTGATGAATTGACCAATTCAGGCAATGGAAGTGATGGCAATTCAACCTTGTCAACAAATGCACAAATTGTTCATGTATCGGATACGCCGATAAATACAGGTGTCGGTCGTGAATTTTAATATATCATGGGATTATTTCTTCCTCAATTGTTGATAATTGGGGAAGAATTTTTATTTTTAGAGATAATAACAAAATGAGTACATATAATTTTAATACCGTTGTAGATACTTATAGTGATGATATGGGTACCGTATTATGCTATGTGGATTTATCAACACCTTATCCAAACCGTTCTTGTCTTTTGGTTAAACAAACATCAGATGGACCACGTATTATCGGAACAACAACCAAGAAAATGATTGAAACTGAAAATGTTCCGATTTACGATGATAATATGCAAAAAACAGAACATATTTTATTGCAAAAAACTGTTGATAGAGAAGGTAATCGTTCTCTTATTTATATGCTTCCGCTTGAATCGGATAAAAATCAATTGGTTGGTGGCTTTCTTTTTTGTCGCAAGCGAATAGCAAATACATGTCAAACACAATTTCTCGGATCGGTTTCGGTTAGTCGTTTTAATGAGTTGAAAAAAAATGCCATACCATTAGATTTATCGCCGGAATATCCGTTTTTACCTGAACATACTGTTCAGCCGATTTTACCGGATACACGCATTCCTTTGGTTTTTGACCATTATCGAAAGCAAAAACATCGCTTATCAAAAGCTGTTTTGTTTATGATTCGATCTAGAAACAAAGTCAACCATCGACATCAATAAAGCGTTTTCATTATGACTGTTCAGATACAAAAAAATAACTCTGTTATCGATAAAATCAAATGTTTAGCAACATCTGTTTTGTGGCAATTGCCATGGCTGGGCGGTTTGTTTGTTATTATTTGGTATGTGAAAAAAAATTTAATGACGTATTTAATGATTTCTTTTGAATTAAATACGCATGTTCTTAATGCCAATATTTTAGGTGAACGAACAAAATTGATAAAAAAAAGTTTATCTCTGACAAATCCGATGGGATATGCTGATTATGCCGGAGCGGTATCAGCAGATTTGTTTGCTCAAGCCAAGGTGGCAACGTTACAACAAACCGTTCAATTTTTGAATAATTTTTGTGTCGGTTTATTAGATATTGTTTGGGTTATTGCGTGTATTTATGCTGTTATTCGTGTTTTACGTTTATATAGAACGAAAAAACAGGAAAATGATATTGCCAATGCCGTTGTTGCGAAAATAATACCGATATTAGCAGATATGCGTGCTGATAAAAAATGATTGTAAAAGTCAATTTTTTGTGATAAAATCCATAACGTATGTGAAAGAAAGGAGAAAAGGATGACTGATAACACAACAAATGATGTACAAGCCAATAATCAAGAAATGCCCAAAGAAGAATTAAAATTGACAGAAGAAGAAAAAGAAGTCGCTCGTGACATGGCTAAAGGGATAGTTTACGTTATGAGTTCTGTTGCAAAGGGTATTCGTTCCGGTTTTAATTGGAGCATGGATTTAATGTTTGGAAAATCATACCGTAATGACTTGGAATCTGTTAGTACAGCAGCAAAAAAAGAAGAATCGTCTTCTCCCAGACTGGGATGGCCGAATAAAAAAGAGGATATTTTGAACAAGCAGCCGACAGATAATAGTTTTTCAAATACATCCTTTCCGAAAGAAAAAGGAATGGCAAATAATGATGAACCAACAAATAATTCCGGTGTAGATAGTCAATTAAGAAAAGCAGGTCAAGTTCTTTCACCGGAAGAACAAGACAGAATTAACACAATTTTGTCTGAAAAATCACAAAATTGTTAATGATTAAATAAACACCACGCATTTTTTCGTGGTGTTTATTTTTGAGCCGATACAAGCCCCATGTATCAATTATGATGTTGCCAAACAAACGCCGTTTGACGGTGTTCTGTTGCAATGACGACAAAATGTTT